>CANRCY010000031.1 GCA_947629225.1 uncultured Clostridia bacterium
CCCGCTCCACGCTGCCTGCCGACCGCATCGATTTCATCGATGAAGATAATGCAGGGTTGGTTTCGCTTGGCAAGATCGAATAGGTCGCGTACACGCGAGGCACCCACGCCGACGTACATCTCAACGAAGTCGGAGCCGCTGACCGAGAAGAACGGAACGCCCGCCTCTCCCGCTACGGCTTTCGCGAACAACGTCTTGCCCGTCCCGGGAGGACCGACGAGAAGCACGCCCTTCGGGATTCGTGCCCCGAGGTCGGCGAACTTCTTCGGAGACTTCAAAAACTCGACGACTTCCGCAAGCTCCTGTTTTTCCTCTTCCGCCCCTGCAACATCGGAGAAGCGGACTTTGAGGTTGGTGGAGACCTTCGCCTTTGTCTTTCCGAAATTCATCACTTTTCCGCCACCGCCGTTCGTTGCGCGGAGCACAAGGAAGAAGGCAACAAGCCCGATGACAAGAACGCCGATATAAATTGCATTTGTCCAACCCGCGCCTGCGTCGGGGTCGACGACAACAACCTGAATTCCCTTTTGAATCCACTCATTTACCTGCGAGGAGCCCTCGTCATATTGGCTCGGACCGACCGTAGAGAAATCATAGGTGATGCTATCCAGACGGGTATATCCGTAAATGCGGAAACCTTCGACCCTGATCTTAACGATCTTCGGAAGGGTCTCGTCGGCGACGAACTCGCTCTCGCCCTCCTCATTCACCTTATAATATCCGCCGTCCAAGTAGGACATAAACTCGTCCCATCGGCGCTCCTTTTGATTGTTGATGATCGTCGTCACCGTGAAGTAAATTCCGATGCCGAGCACCAAAACCAAAATCACGCTGATCACGATTTTTGCTGTTTTACTCAAATCATGCTCCTTTCTAATGAAATTATAATACGCCCATAGTATGGGGATATTACCGTGTTATTGTACCATAAACCCCTTGGAATTGCAAGCAAAAGAAACCAATTCTTTCCTGATTTTCAAAATTATCACGCACTTTTCGCATTTCCTGGATTGTTTCATGTGAAACATGGCATTTTTGGCATTGCGTCCACGAAAAACCAACAAAAAATGTTTCATGTGAAACTTGTCCGATGAAATCGAAGGATTTTGGGCTGTTTCACGTGAAACATTAAGTGCAGAAAATTTCGTTTTGCGTCCTAATTCGGCAATAACTTTTGTAGGAAATCGTTGAACCATTTCCCCGAAATGGCATAGCTCGTTGCCGCCTGAAACCACTCGCTCGTAAAGATCTTGCCGACGACCGTGCTCGACGCAATAAAATCATGTAGCGCGGCAATCGGAATCCAATTCAGAATGAGCATTACGACGAAGATGACGAACGCGGCTTTTGCAAGCCCGAGCAGTGCGCCGAGGAGTTGGTCAGCGATACGGATCGGCGCAATCGCGTCTTTAATTCTTCCGAAGAACTTTTCGAGCAGCCATGCGGCGGCGCGGATGAGGACAAACAGGAGCACAAAGGCGATCGCAACGGAAATCCACTTTGCAAGCACGCTTCCGAGCATCATCGCGGGCGTCGTCCCTGCGGGGAAACTCTCGATCCCTGCAAAGGAGCGCTCTATGAGCCAGGTCGCAAGCCCGTTCAAGCCTTTCCCGTCGAAGAACGAGCCGAGCTCTGCGCCCGTCATTTCCGACGGCAATAGCTCGTTATAGAGCGGGTTCCGTGCGATCGAATCGGAAATTCCGCGGGCGATCGCCGAAGTCATGTGAAAACACGTCTCCAAAAAGGCGGCGAACGAAATGCAGAATACGCAGGCAAAGATAAAGGAAGCGACAACGCCTGCAAGACGGCAAACTCCCGCCACAAAGCCCTTATACGCCCCCAGCGCAACACCGAGGACAAGGGCAAGGAAGAAGGCGAGGTCGAGAATCCAGCCGACGGACGCGAGCAATGAACCGAGCAAAGCAAACCTCCGAGGTCAAATAGGTATTTCTATTATACCACCTTTTTATACATTTTGTCGTCGCTTTTCCGAAATCTGTATAAAAAAATATTTTCCGTCTATACTTCCCCGAAAAAAGGAGAGCAAACATGGAATTTGCCTTTCATTTTTGCAACACAATGGCAAAGCAGGGGATCGGAATGGCTCTCGGCAGGCTGATGGGGAAGACGTCCGCCCCGCCCGTCGTCCTATGTATCGGGAGCGACCTTGCGATCGGCGACAGCCTCGGTCCGATCGCGGGAACCATGCTCGGCAAAAGAGGAGAGGGATTTTTCCTCTACGGAACTCTGCGCTCGCCCGTCACGGCAAAAGAAGTTAAGTATCTGAACGATTTTTTGAAGAAGACCCACCCCGATTCGAAAGTGATCGCCGTTGACGCGGCAGTGGGGGAGACGTCCGAACTCGGGCTCATCAAACTTGCCGATTCTCCTCTCCGCCCGGGATCGGGAGCAAACAAACGTTTGGGAAGCGTGGGGGACATTTCGGTGCTCGGCATTGTCGGCGAGAAGAACGGGTTCTCGTACTCGACGCTCAATCTCACCCGTCTGCACCTTGTTTACAGCATGGCGGAGACGATCGCGGGCGCGTTGTCGGCATATTTCGAGGAGCGGATGGATAAAAAATCACAATTTGCGGTTTGAAGTTACAAATTTTACTTTTTTTTGAAATCTCCGAAATATATTTGACGGTTTCGCGCAAAACTTTATATAATGAAAGAAAAAAAGGAGAAAAACAATGGTCAAGAAGACGAAAACCAAGGTCTATGACACGGCAACGGCATCGGTCGTAAAAAAGGTGACGTGCGGCGCGTTCGGCGATCCCGCAGGATATGAAATGACGATGTACCTCACGCCGGAAGGGGAATATTTCCTCTATACCTTCGGCGGAGAGGCTTCCCCTTACGCAAAGGAGAACATCACCGCCTACACCAAAGCCAAGGCGCAAGACTGGCTGAAAAACAACTGAGGAAAAAGGACCGACGCTTGCTTATGCGTCGGTCCTTTTTGATATGCAAGAGCCCCGCGGGAGCGGGGCGCTTAAAATATGCTTATTCTTCATCCGTATCGGGTTTTTCGGGCGTTTCTTCCGTCGGCTCGCTGTCCCGCGAGTTCCCGAGATAGGTCCCGAAGAACCCCGAGAAACCACCCTTTTTATATCCGCCGCGGCTGCCGCGGTTGAGGCTCGTGCCCGACGTCTGAGGCGCGCCGTCTGTCGGAAGTTCGCGCTTGGGATAGGGGCGCTTCTCGCCGTAGCGGGGAGAGCGGTCTCTGTTTTCCCGTCTGTCGCCGTATTTGCCGTTCGGCTTTCCGTAGCGGTCGCGCCGCTCGTAGGGCTTCATATTGTTCGGAATGATCACCACAAAGCGCGCGGGCTCTTTCCCTTCGCTCTTGGTCGTAACGTCGGGATTGTCGACGAGGGCGGAGTGGATAATGCGGCGTTCATAGGGATTCATGGGTTCCAAGCGGACCTTTTTCCCGAGGCGCACTGCCTTGGCTGCCAGCTTTTCCGCAACATGTCTGAGCGTTTCTTCCCTGTTCTCGCGGTAATTGCCGCAGTCGACCACGACCCGCTTGTAATCTCTCCTTCCCGTATTTGCCACCGCGCCCGCGAGCGTCTGGATGGCGTCGATCATCTCTCCGCGCCTGCCGATGAGCCCCTTGTCCGATTCCGTCGCCGCAAGGTCGATGACGATCTTCTCGTCCTCTTCGCGGAGAGAGGGGACTGCCTCTACGCCGAGAATGCCGAACAGCCCTTCAAGGAAGGACACGGCGCGTTCTCCGTCCGTCTGCTTGTGTTTGAGCGTGATCCTGACCTGTGCGGGAATGGACCCGAACAGTCTCCGTTTGCCCTCTTCCAGAACTTCGATCTCCACATCCTCACGCGTAACGCCGAGTTCGGAGATCCCCGCCTCAATGGTTTCCTCCGCCGTCTTTCCGCTAAAAACTTCTTTTCTTTCCATTTGATAACTACCTTCTTATATCCGAATTATTTTCTCTTCTTATCTTTCTTGTCTTCCTTTTTCCACGGAGCCGTCCGCGAGTAGCGTTCTTTGAGCTCCTCTTCTTCCTTTTTGCTGAAAATACGGTCGATCACCAAATTGGTAATGAGCGTGCCGACGATCGCGAGCGCGCTGCTGATGATATTGTAGATCGTAAACGCCGCGCTCCACATAAAGCCGAATACGGCGAACATCAACGGCATCATGATCATCATGATCTTCTGCGTCATTGCGCCCTGCCCGTCTACCGTCTGGTATTGGTTGGTCGCTTTGCTGCTCTTCATCATGATGAACTGCGAGAGGAACATCAACCCGATCGAGATGACGATCAGGATGAACAAGCCGTTCGGCTGGCTCTTTTCCGCGGCGAGGTCCTCCGTGAGCCATTCGTACTCATAGTCGTGGATAACGTCGCCGATCGACCGCTCTCCTTCCCAATTCTCCGAACGGATCCCTCTGCTGAACGTGCTCGTGAACGAGCCCATGCCGCCCGAATACTTCTGGATGGGGTGGTTATAGCTGACGTCGGGATACCAAACGTTCTTGACCCAAAGAAAAGAGGGCATGTTCTCTTTGTCGCGGAAGGTCTTTGCCGCCTCGGCAGCTCCCTTTTGGCGGAAGAATTGGCGGCATGCTTCTTCTTCGGAGAGAGGTTCCGCCGTCTCTTCTCCCTCTTCGCTCTCTTCGCCGTCGTTCTGCTCGCCCTGCATGATCTGTTCCACTTCCGCCCAAACGGCGGGCGTATTTTTCATCTTCTCCGCGTCGATGAAGTAGGCGCGCTCGAAGTTGAGGGGAGAGAGATCGTAGCGGTAGAAGAGATATTTCTCGGCGGAATCGGACCGAACTTCCATTCTGTCAATGCCGGTGTCGCCTTTGATATAGGTATAGACGAGGTCCCCCTCTTTGAACGAGAGGGTTCCGTCTTCTCCTGCAACGAATTTTTCGGGGGAGATCGTAAGCTCGTCGTCTTCCGCTCCCTCTATGGCGAAGTGGTAATCCTTTCCCTCCGCCGCATAAACGACAATGGCGGAGTTGTAACTGCTCGCCATTCTTTCATACATATTGAGGTTTGCGTACTGCGCATACGATTGGAACGCCGTGATCGCCACGATGAGGATCACAAAGGAGAGGATCATGGGAAGGCACGCCCCGAGCATCCCGTAGCCGTTCTTTTTTTGGAGCTCGAGCATCTTCGTGCTGTACATCTGCTTATCGTTCGCGTACTGTTTTTGCAGTTTTTCGAGCTCGGGCTTCATCTTCTCCATGATGAGATTTTGCTTGCGCATCTTCACCCGCTGATAAATATCAAACGGGGTGGTGATCGCTTTGAGAATGAGCGCAAACACGATGATGCCGACGCCGACCGTTCCGACGCCCTCGACAATCCATCCGACAAGTTGTCCCAACCAGTTGAGCTTGATGTAAAAGCCCTGTTGGAGAAGGGTAAATGATATTTCTGTCATACTTCGTTCAAATAAGCCAGCGGCGCTTCCAAAAGACTTCGGGGGCGGGGTCTATTCCCCCCTTCGAGAAGGGGTTGCACCGCAAAATCCGCCACGCGCCGAGAAGGATCCCGACCGCAACTCCCCAATTATTGATACATCTCTTCGTATATTCCGAACAAGTCGGCTCATAAAGGCAGGTGTGTCGCGAAAGTCTCCGCTGGTAAAAGCATATCAGGTTGATACACACCCCGCGCAAAAAACGGGGACGGAGATGTTTCCGCAGATAGCGGGCATTCTCTTTTATCAATGCGCCGAGCTCACCCATCCTCCAATTTTTCCCTCTTGAAAATCCCGCCGATGTCTTTGCGGAACCCTTCGAAGCTGTACGTTTCGGAAACTTTCGGAATGAGCAAAAAGGCATAGGGAGAACCGACTTTTTCCGCTTGCGCGCGGAATGCCTCGCGCAAAAGGCGTTTTATGCGGTTTCTCTCTACGCTCTTTCCGTACTTTTTCCCCACGCATACTGCCATCGAGGGTTCTTTTGCGGGCAGATACACGACCGTGAGCGTTCCGCCGTAGGCGCGTTTGCCCGTACTCAGAATTTTACGGAAATCCTTCTTTTTCTTGATCTTTCCGTATTTCAATTTACGCGGAAATGTGCTTTCTTCCCTTGTTTCTTCTTCTTTTGAGAACATTTCTCCCCGCTTTGGTCGCCATTCTCTTGCGGAAGCCGTGGACTTTGCTTCTCTGTCTCTTCTTGGGCTGATATGTTCTTTTCATAATACGATACTCCTGTAATTATCTTTAAGTTTGATTATAGAGAATTTTCCCTTTTTCGTCAAGCGATTATTGTGCATTTCTGACGGGTAAAATCAAATAGAGGCTCTCTTTCTTGTCCTTATTTTGCAGAATAAAGGGGGAAATTGCGCTGTTGAAGGAGAGGACGCATTGCTCTTCTTCGAGGGCGCGGAGCCCGTCGAGCAGATATTTTGCGTTCATCGAAATGGTGACGTCTTTCCCGAGGGTGTGCGCGCCGACGCATTCAAAGACGTTCCCGACGTCCGAATTGGAGCGGATCTTCACCGTCTCCCCGCCGATCTCGAGGGTGACGAGGTTGTTTTTATCGCCGCGGATGAGGATCGCCGCGCGCTCCACGCTCGAAATGAGTTCGAGCCGCTCCAAGGTGACTTCGGTGGTGAATGTAGAGGGGATCACGCTCTCCTTGCGGATGAATTCCCCTTGGTAGAGGCGGGAGACGATCGTCATTCCGTCCGCGCTCACGAGCAGGTTTCCGCCCTGCGTATAGACGGTGATCTCCTTTTCGTCCTCGCCGAGCATCCGAGCGATCTCGAGCAGCGTCCTCGCGGGGCAGATGATGCTCTTTTCTTCGTTGCCCGAAAGCAGTTCCGCCGAAGAGAGCGCCAGACGGTATCCGTCGAGCGCGGTCGCTTCGAGCCGTTCGCCGAATTCGAACAGGCATCCTTTCAAGATCGGGCGGGAATCGTCCTGCGCGCAGCAGAAGACGGTCTCGGCGATGATCTTTTTGAGGGCTCCCTGCTTCATCACAAAGTAATTTTCGCCGACGTCGAGCCCGATCTCGGGGAATTCCTCGGCGGGCAACGTCTGGATGAACGAAGAGGCTTCCCTGTAACTGATCTCGAGCCCTCTCTCTCCCGTGCCGATCGTGATCTCTTCCCCCGAAAGTTTCCCGAGGAAATCGGAAAAGAGCTTCCCGGGGACGCACACTTCTCCCTCTTCGAACACTTCCGCTTTCACGGTCTTTCTGATGGAGAGCTCCCCGTCTGTCGCGAACAGGATCACTTCGTCGTTCTTTGCAGTCAGTTTTACGCACTCCATGACGGGAGCCGTCGTACGCACGGCGCACGCTTTGCTTGTTTTTGTTACCGCTTCCGAAAGTGAAAGCCCGTCGCAGACAAATTTCATCTTCTTGCTCCTTGATTGTTTTTTATTAAAATAAGATTTTAATAGTAATAATAAAGGCGGTGGAAAAGTGGATAGTTTTTTCCTGCTCGCTGTTTTTTCTTTATTATAGCGAAAATCAAAAAAAATTTCAAGCGAAAAGGGGGAAAATCGCAAAATACGAGAGAAATTTCTTTGTGGAAAGCAGGGTGGATAAAATGTGAATGTGTGGAAGAAAACCGCGCGGCGGGGAAAGAGGGAGAGGGGGAGAGAGGGGAGAACCCGAAAAGAAAAAAAGTTATCCCCGAAAAATTCCACAATGTGGAAAAGAAAGGGGGAAGAATTCGACATCTTCACACCGCGGAAGAAAGAGGGGCAATCGCTTGCGAAAGAGAAAATTTTATGGTATAATCCAGAGCGATGGAAGAGATCGGAGCCCAACTTCAGGCACAAGAGGAAAAGATCGGCGGAGAATATGCCGAACGGTTTGCAAAATTCCGCGATCTGATCGTGGAATACAACCGAAAGTTCAACCTCACCGCCGTCCTCGGGGAACGGGAGATGAAGATCAAACACTTTCTCGATTCCTTGGCGGGGGAGAGGTTCTTTCCGCACGGCGCAAACGTCGCGGAAGTGGGCTCGGGAGCGGGCTTTCCCTCGATCCCGCTCAAAATCGTAAGGGACGACCTCTCCTTCACCCTGTTCGAGAGCGTCGGGAAGAAGTGCTCCTTTTTGAAGACGGTAAAAGAGGAGTTTTCCCTCGGACGGTTCGAGGTGGAAAACCTTCGCGCGGAGGACGCGGCGAGGGGAAAATACCGCGAAGCCTTCGACGTCTGCTGCGCGCGGGCAGTGGCGAGAATGAACACGCTGGCGGAATACTGCCTTCCCCTCGTCAAGGTCGGCGGGGTGTTTATCGCCTATAAGGGAGAGGCGGAAGAAGAACTCCGCGAGGCGGGTCGGGCGATCGCGCTCCTCGGGGGCAAAATCGAGACCGTATGCCGTTTTTCGCTGCCAGAAGGGTACGGAGAGAGGACGATCGCGGTCTGCCGCAAGATCTCGGGAACGCCCGAAAAATATCCGCGCGGAAAAGGAAGGGAGAGGAGCGACCCCATCGTATGAAAGAACAAAACAGACCATGGACGTGCGCGCTCACGGGACACCGCGAGCTCCCCGAAGATTTCGACAAAAACGGGTTGTGCGACAAACTCGAACTCTTTTTGCAGAACGGGTGCGACCGCTTTTTATGCGGAATGGCGCAGGGGTTCGACCTCGAAGCGCTCGACTGTCTGATCCCGCTCAGGCGCAAATACCGCTTTACGGTCGAGGCGTGCATCCCCTATGCGGGGCAGGGGGAGAGGCTCTCTGCCGCGGCGCGCAAACGATACGGCGAACTGCTCGAATTTTGCGACAAAAAGACGGTGCTTTTCGAAAGCTACCGCGAAGGGTGTTTTCTCGCAAGAAACCGATACATGGTCGACAATGCCGACGCGCTCCTCGCCTATTGCAAGAGGGAAAAGGGCGGCTCTGCGTACACCGTAGCCTATGCCGTGAAAAAGGGGAAACCCGTCGTCTTCTTAGTTTGAAAAACGTTTGAAAAACCGCGGAAATTCGCGGTTTTTTTGCACCCGTTCCCAATTTTCGCCACCCGTTTTGCGTTATACTGACAGAACAACGCAAATTAGGGAGAATGAGGTATGGCATACGAAAAGAGACTGTGCATCCTGAAACAGATGAAGAAGGGGTTTTCCGCAGACGGCGCGCCGCTCACGGGGGCGGTCTATGCCGAACGGCTCGGCGAGACCCTCTCCGTCACCCCGCGTATCGCGGGCTTGTCCCCGCTCTCCGACGGAAAATATATGCTCGTCGTACAGGCAAAAGACAGGTATTTTTGTTTCGATCTGAAGGGTAACGAGACGCTCAAAGCCGAGAGCTCTCCCTCGATCGCAGACGGGTTTTCCGTCCTTCTGTGCTTTGTGCGGGGAGAGGCGGAACCCGTCGCCTTCGGCAAATGCGGCGTGTGCGGAGACGACCCTCTCCCCCTTCTTAACGCGCTCTCCGAACGCAAACGCCCTCTTCCCGCCCCCATGCCCCCCAACCAGATCCCGGGAGCTCCTTCCCCGCAAGTGCCCCTCGCCCCGGGGGTCCCCCTTCCCGAAGAGGACGGGTTTCGCGACGCGGCTGCGGCAGGGTACGACGACGAAGCCATCGCAAGCACCAACTTCTACCGCTCTTCTGATGAAAATGAGGGCGCTCCTGTGGAAGATCCGCCGCAAGCGGACGGGCAATGCGCTCAGACGGATGAACCTTCTGTACATCCGTTCCGCCTCTCGGGGGGCGGGCTTACATATTACAACAAGATCGCCGAAAAGCTGAAACAAGCCTTCGAGCAGTACCCGCGGGACAACACCCTTTCCGCCGCGATCCCCTGTTCGGAGTGGGTGAAAACGGAAAACGCCCTTCTCGGCGTCGTTTATGCGGAGGGTCTCCCTCGCTTTTTGTGCGTCGCCATCAAAGAGAATCCGCCCGAAGAGGCGAAAAAGGCGAGCCTGTTCGTGCCGTGCGGACCCTATTCGGAGGAGGACGGCTATTATGTCGTCTTTCAGGACGCGGACACAGGCGAATACGTCACCGTTTCGCAGAGTTGAATTTCCCTTGCTGTCGCTATTGTGGAAGGCGGTGCAATGTTGATTCCCCCTTGCTGTCGCTATTGTGGAAGACGGTGCAATGTTGAATCCCCCTTGCTGTCCCTTTTAGGGGAAGTGGCGCGAAGCGCCGAAAGGGTTCTCGCAAAACCCCTCAGTCTCGCTTCGCTCGCCGGCTCCCCTATGAGGGGCGCCAAGAGCTATACTTGCCCGCCCGCACACCGTTCTAAAACTGTCATGTCGACCGAAGCGGAGCCGAAGTCTAAACATTGCTCTAATGTCATTTCGAGCTTGCCGAGAAATCTATTCCTCATTTTTATAATGTTGAGATTTCTCGACTTCACTTCGTTTCGCTCGAAATGACAGGATTATATCCCGCCCGCCCCCGCGCAAGCGGGGAAACAGGAACTTGCCCGCCCTCGCGCAAGCGGGGGAGGGGTAGGGGAGGGGGCACCTTATTTTCCCTCTGCCGATAAAATTTTTTCAAAAGGGTTTACTTTGACAAGGTTTCGTGCTATACTGTATTTGGAAGAAGTTGGGCGTTTTTGCCCATTCAACGGAAAAATACATACGGAGGTCAATCATGACATCGGCACTTACCAACAACAAAAAAGTACTCGCGTTCGTCGAGGAGAGCGCGAACCTCGCACAGCCCGACAACATCGTCTGGATCGACGGCAGCGAAGCCCAGCTCGAACAGCTCAGGCAAGAGGGCGTAAAAACGGGGGAGATGATCAAACTCAACCAGGAAAAGCTCCCCGGTTGCTACTATCACCGCACGGCGCAAAACGACGTCGCCCGCGTCGAGGACCGCACCTTCATCTGTTGCAGAAACAAAGAGGACGCGGGTCCCATCAACTATTGGATGGACCCCAAAGAGGCGTATGCCCTCTGCGGCAACATCGCCCGCGGCAAAATGAAGGGGCGCACCATGTACGTCATTCCCTATTCCATGGGCGTTGTGGGTTCTCCCTTCTCCAAGATCGGCATCGAGGTCACGGACAGCATTTACGTCGTGCTCAACATGGCGATCATGACGAGGGTCGGAACGGAATGCTACGACTATCTCGGCGAAGACGGCGATTTCATCAAGGGCTTCCACTGCAAATGCGACGTCGACCCCGAAAAACGCTACATCATGCACTTCCCCGAGGACAACACCATTATCTCGGTGAATTCCGCATACGGCGGAAACGTTCTCCTCGGCAAAAAATGTTTTGCCCTGCGCATTGCCTCTTACCTCGGCAAAAACGAGGGCTGGATGGCGGAACACATGCTCATTTTGGGCGTGACCTATCCGAGCGGCGAAAAGCATTACGTCGCGGCGGCGTTCCCTTCCGCCTGCGGCAAGACCAACCTCGCCATGCTCATTCCCCCCAAGCACTATCTCGAAAAGGGATATAAAGTGGAATGCGTGGGCGACGACATCGCGTGGATCCGCATCGGCAAGGACGGAAGGCTCTGGGCAGTCAACCCCGAAAACGGGTTCTTCGGCGTTGCGCCCGGCACGAACGAAAAGAGCAATCCCAACGCCCTCGCCGCAACGAGGCGGGGCACGATCTTCACCAACGTCGCCATCGACCCTTCGGACAACACCGTCTGGTGGGAAGGGCTCACGAAGCAGGCTCCCGAACATCTTATCGATTGGCACCCCAATTCCCGCTTTACCGCTCCCGCAACGGGCTGCCCTTGCCTGAGCCCCGAATTCAACTCCAAAGAGGGGGTCCCGCTCGACGCCATCATCTTCGGTGGCAGACGGGCGACGACCACCCCGCTCGTCTATCAATCCCGCGATTGGGACCACGGCGTGTTCGTCGGCTCCATCATGTCGAGCGAGACCACGGCGGCGGCGACGGGGGCAGTCGGCGTTCTGCGCCACGACCCCATGGCAATGAAGCCCTTTGCGGGCTATCATATGGCGGACTATTTCGGGCATTGGATCGAAATG
>CANRCY010000032.1 GCA_947629225.1 uncultured Clostridia bacterium
GCGGGCGTAAAGCTTGGGTTCCTCCCCGGGGATCTGCAAACCAAAGTCGATCCCTATCTCCGCCCGCTGTACGACGCGTTGCAGGAGATGTTCGGTCTCGAAACGTATACGAAACTGCTCGAAAAGGGCGCGATCGAGGTGGCGCCGCTCGCCTATATGCGCGGCAGAACGCTTTCGGGCGCGTTCGTCATCTTAGACGAGGCGCAGAACTGCACCCGCGAGCAGATGAAGATGTTTTTGACCCGCCTCGGCGAGGGGAGCAAGATGGTCGTTACGGGCGATCTGACGCAGACCGACCTTCCCGACGGCAAGACGAGCGGCTTGAAACAGGCGGTCTCCATCTTGCAGAACATCGAGGGGATCGCGGTCTGCACGCTGACGGAGAAGGACGTGGTGCGCCACCCGCTCGTCATGCGTATCGTCCGCGCCTATGAAAAGGACGCGCTGAAAAAGAGCAAAGGAGAAAAAAGATGAAATCGGAAGCAGTCAAGTCGGTAAAGGGGACGCGGCTCGTTCGGAGCGCGCTCGTATTCGCGCTGTGCTACGTCGTGTTCATGCTCTTTATCTGGCTGATGATCGTCATCAATAACCCGCAGGATTGGAAGAGCTATTTCACGAACGACTTCTCCCGCTTCCTCTCCCTCTGCATCTGCGTGCTGCTGCTCTTCGCCATCGTATTTTATTATTACTATTTCGAGGACAGGCACTTCCTCGCGCAAGTCAAAAACGCCTTTCTCATCTTCGCGATCATGATGATCTCCGTGCTCGTCTGCTATCTGATGGGTCGGTTCGTGAGCGTGTTTGCCCGCCCCATGGCGCTTTTGGCGCTCCTCAGCCTCTTCCTCTTCAACCGCAGACAGGCGATCCTGTTGAACTTTGTCTTCTCCCTCCTGATCTTTGTCATCGACATCTATACCGATAATTTCGCCTCGTCGAGCACGGGGCTCCTTGCGCTCCCCGGGATTTCGGACAGCGGCGTGCAGGCGGAAGTGTATTTCTCGCTGATGCTCGGCTTCGTGTGCGGCACCTTTGCCGTCCTCACCGCGGCAAACGTCAAAACGCGCGGCGGAATGCTCCTGCTCGGGACCTTCGTCTCCATTCCCACGGTGCTCATCATTCTCTTGCTCGAACTTCCCGCCTTCAATTTACAGGCGCAGGCGAATTGGATCGTCTATGTCGCCTCGGCGGGGTACGGCATTTTGGGCTGTTTCCTCTCTTCGGCGCTCTCCCTCTGCTTTTTGCCGTTGTTTGAATTTTCCTTCAACCGCCTTACGGTGTTCCGCCTGAGAGAACTCACGAGCGCGAACGTCCCCCTCATCAAACGGCTGAGGCAGGAAGCGCCCGGCACCTTCAACCATTCTCTCATCGTGGCACAGCTCGCCGAATCGTGCGCGATCGCCATCGGGGAGAATTCCGAACTCGCCCGTGCGGCGGCGTACTATCACGACGTCGGAAAGCTCAAACAGCCCGACTGCTTTACCGAGAACCAAGCGGCGGATTACAACATCCACGACGAGCTCACGCCCGAGCTCTCCGCCGACATCATCCGCTCCCACGCGACGGACGGCTACGAACTTTTAATGGCGGCGCGCCTTCCCAAGGAGATCGCAGACATCGCGCTCGAACACCACGGAACGCTCCCCATCAAGTATTTCTACGATAAGGCAATGCGCCTTTCGGGCGGGGACGCCAACATCAAGGACTATTCCTATCTCGGACCGACCCCGCACAGCAAGACGGCGGCAATCATCATGATCGCGGACGCGTCCGAAGCGGCAGTGCGCGCCATGAAGGACAGAACGCCCGAGAGCGTCGAAGCCATCGTCCGCTCCATCATCGAGGAGCGCATGGACCTCGACCAATTCAGCGATTGCGACATCACGATGCGCGAACTCACCACCATCAAAGAGACGCTTGTAGACGCGCTTTCGGGCGTACATCACCACAGGGTGAAGTACCCGTCCATCCGCTTCAACCGCGCGAAACAGGTTGTAAAGGACAAGTCGGAGGAAGAGGATGACGAGTAAATTCGAGGTCGACTGCGAGGAGCTCTCCCCGCGGGAACGGTCTGCGCTGTGCGCCTCGCTCGAAGGGCTCGCTGCGTGCGATCTGCCCCTTCTTTTCGAACTTCTCTTCGTCTCCGAAGAGGAGATCCGCACCCTCAACCGCGAACAGCGGAAGATCGATCGCGTGACGGATGTGTTGAGTTTTCCCTCCATGGAACTTGAAAAAGGGGAGCCCATTCTGTCCGAAGAGCACGGCGAATGCATCGACGGCGAAGAGGGGGAAGAGAAGCTCTTCCTCGGGAGCGTCGCCATCTGCAAAGAGCGGGCAAGAGAACAGGCGGAAGAGTACGGGCATTCCTACGAGCGGGAGATCTGCTATCTCGCCGTGCACGGCGTGCTGCACTGTTTGGGATACGACCACGAGACGGAGGAAGAGCGCAGGGAAATGCGCGAAAAAGAGGAATCCGTCATGCAAAAATTGGGGCTGAAACGAGAATGAGAAGCGGAACGGTAGCCGTCATCGGCAAGGCAAACGCAGGAAAGAGCACCCTCATCAACGTGCTCGTCGGGGAAAAGGTCGCCATCACTTCCCCCAAACCGCAGACCACGCGCGACCGCATTTTGGGCATTCTGAACCGCGAACGCGGGCAGATCGTCTTTGCGGATACGCCCGGCGTCTACAAACAGCGCAACGAGCTCACGGGGCTCATGATGCGCACCACGGAGAACACGAGCAAGGACGTAGACGTCATTCTGTTCGTCCACGACGGGCATTCGGGCGTGGACGAGAGCGACATTGCGCTCATGAAGAAGTACGCCGCCTTAAAAATTCCCATGCTCATCGCCTATACCAAGATCGACATCATGCCCGAAGAGCGCATTCCCGCCGACGTCAAAACGCTGTTCGAGGCGGGCGTCACGGCGGACGTGTACCCCGTTTCGGCGCGGAAGGGGAAGAATTTGAAAAAGCTCGAAGAGGCGATCTTTGCCGCCCTTCCCGAGGGCGAGCCCCTCTTCCCCGAGGGGATTATTTCGGATAAGAGCGAACGGTTCATGATCTCGGAGATCATGCGGGAAAAAATCCTGCTCAAATACGACAAGGAGATCCCCCACGGCGTGGCAGTCGTCGTCAATACCTTCGAAGAGCGGGACGACGGCGTGGTCGAAGTCAATTTGGACATCGTCTGCGAAAAACAGAACCATAAGGCAATTCTCATCGGCAAGCAGGGGAAGGCGCTCAAAGAGGCGGCTTCCTTCGCGCGGCAGGATATGGAAAAGTTCTTGGGCAAAAAAGTGTTTTTAACGACGTACGTCAAAGTGCGCGAAGATTGGCGGGACCGCGGCGGCATGCTCCGCGAACTCGGCTACGGCAAGGACGAGGAATGACCCGTTCCCCCGCCGAATAATTCCCACAAAGCTTCCCAAACTGAAAGGGGAGGGGGAGTATGAAAGAGGAAGAATTCCGCAAACCGCGGAGCGCAAAAGAGATCGCGTGGGAAATGTTCGAGGAGACGGGCAATCCCACTTATTATATGTTATACAAACAGTTAAAGGATTAAGGCATGGAATTCAAGACGGACGCCCTCATGTTGAAGGCGGTCGACTACGGCGAAAACGACAAAATGGTGACCCTTCTCACCGCCGCGCGCGGGAAGATCGGAGCCTGCATGAAAGGGGTAAAAAAGGCGAACGCCAAGCTCAAATTCGCGGCGCAGCCTTTTTGTTTTGCGGAGTACGTCCTCGCCGAAAAGAGCGGACGGCACACCGTCACGTCGGCGAGCTTGTACGACGGATTCTTTTCCCTCCGCGAAGATGTGGAAAAATATTACGCGGCGGCGGTCGTGTGCGAGGCGTGCGATAAACTCCTGTACGAGGAAATGCAGGGCGGGGAATTGCTCGTGGCGGCGGTCTCTGCGCTCACGCGGATGTGCGAAGAAGACGCGGCGTTCCCGCTGATCGTATTTTTACTGACCGCCTTGCGCCTTGCGGGCTATCCCGTCCGCGCCGACTTGCCCGCTCTTGCCGTCCCTGAAAGGGTTTCCGAGAACCCCTCAGTCACCTTCGGTGACAGCTCCCCTGCAAGGGGCGCCAAGACTCTTGCTGTCCCTGAAAGGGAAAGCGGCGTGAGCGCTTCCGATCTGTCATTTCGAGTGGAGCGAAGCGGAATCGAGAAATCTCAACAATATTTTAATAACAAGGTAGAGATGTCTCGACAAGCTCGACATGACAATTTGGAGAATTGTGGAAAAACCACGTCCTCTCCATTGGCGGGGGAAAGGGTTCTCTCATCCCTCTTCTTCGACATGGAGGGCGGCGCATTCTCCTTGGGAAAGGGCACGCCTGCGAGCGTCGTCACCTATGAGACCGTTCGCGAGGCGCTCGGCTACGAGGCTCCCCCGCGCACGCGGGACGGCGAAAAGCGCGCTCTTCGGCTCCTCTATTCCTATTTTGCTTACCAAACGGACAGCGAACTTACCTCTCTTCCCGAATATGTGAGAATGTTATAAAAACATCGTCGCGGGTGTGCACCCGCGACGATGTTTTTATTGTCATCCGAAGCGCCATAGGCGCTCTCTTGCTGTCCGCTTGGCGCCCCTGAAAGGGGAGCTGTCGAGCAAAGCGAGACTGAAGGGTTCTCCGAAAGTTTGCAGACGGCGGAGCCGCCCCCTTCAAAGGGGCAGCTATTTACTTGCTCCTTCCGCCGCAACGATAGGGGCGGATTCCAATACGTCACCCTGAGCGTAGTCGAAGGGTGTCCGCATTCTTATAAAGATATGTTTCGACTTCGGCTGCGCCTTCGCTCAACATGACGTATTTAGAAGTAGTGGTTGAGCCCATTGGGAGAGGGGTAGAGGTGTGGGGTTATGAAAGGCGGATGCGCAAAGCGGGAACCACACCGCTGCAAGCATAATAGATGCCTATGCCGTAGCGTCCGTCAGCGGTGCCATAGACAGAGACGTGCCTCGTAAGTCTGTTTGCTTCGCTGTAGTCTGGCGAGCGCAGCAACCACCAGCCATTGCCGTCATAAACACTGTTGTAATAATCTCTAACATTTACACCTTGCGATTTTGCATAGTCTGTGCTCTGCAATTGACGCGCCGCATCGTATGCTGAAGCGCTCGAATTAAACCCGTAAGAAGTGTTCAGAATTTCCTGATAGCTCAATAAGAACACCTTGTCCTGCGTATTTTCGCAGGCATAGGGGTTGTCGTTCGATTCCGTGGATGCCGCGCTGTTATCCACTTCCGTCGTCTCGATGAGCGATTGCGCGGCGGCGTTGAACGCCGTTTCGTAGAACGTATCTCTCAGCCAACTGCGGATCGTGCTATACTCATAATTGTTTACGTCAGTCCCCGCAGGTGCACCATTCGAATGCGTATAGGACGTATTGTAATCTATCCATTCACCACTGTCGTTTTGATATGCTTGACTATCAAGAATGATGTTCGCCATGAGGAGCGCCGTGCCGTCCTTCTGCTCCAACACCCGCCACTCGATCGGCTCGTATTTGAACCAATACACCGTGTTCGGATAGTATCCGTTTTCGTCTTGATAACTCTCGCGCGTGGAAGAACTGTAGTACGTGAGATACGGTCTGTAACTCGTGAAATATACCCCGCGGTACTTTTCCCCGCCGTAACTGATATCTTGGTACCACATGTAACTCTGTACACTGCTTTCAATATAATATCCGTAATCCGTCCACTCGCCCGCGTTCTGCTCCGTGGGAAGGGTCCCCGCTTGCGAAGTCAGCGTATTTTTCAGCTCACTCTCTTTCACTTCTGTCTGCGGATAGCTTCCGAAGAGGATTTTATCTCCATTCCAGGTCGGCTTGTCCGGGGACGGCTTCTTGGGACCGTTCTGATCTCCGCAACCGTCGCGGCGGCAGACCCCGTTTTCGTCATAGTCATGTTCGAGGGCGGTACCCTGCTTTGTGCGCGTTTCGCTTGCCTCACAGTCTGCCCGCTTGCAGCGTTTGGTCTCCGTGCCGTCTACCCCGCATTTTGCGTCGTCATTGTACTCCCATTCCCCCCAATCATGCTCGAGGGCGGGGATCTCCTCCTCGCCCGAAAGGGGAGTATGGCAAACGGAGCAACGCGTATATTTTTTGCCCGGAGTGTCGCAGGTGGGTAGAAGTTCGGTGTATTCTTCGGGAGTGTGATCGAGCTTGTCGATCGTGAGTTTGCCCGCCTCTTGGTTTCCGTCTTTATCGAGGAAATCTTTATTGCAACCCGAACAGTGCCAATAGGCGATCGTCCCTTCGGCGGTACAGGTCGCGTCCTGCCGTTTGTGCTCGGTCATGGTGTGGACATGCTCGCCGCTTCCGCCGCCTTGCGAACCGCCACCTTGGCTTCCGCCGCCTTGCGAACCGCCACCTTGGCTTCCGCCGCCTTGCGAACCGCCACCTTGGCTTCCGCCGCCCTGAGAGCCGCCGCCTTGTTCGCCGCCGCCGCCCGAAATCTGGGGACCGGGGTCGTCGTGGGAGCTGTTACGGTTGACGAAAACGACCGTAATCGTTACGGCAACCGCAAGAAGTACCGCGAGGACAACTGCAAGGATTATAAAAATCCTTTTCTTCTTTGTCATAAGTTTCTATCTCCTTTTTATTTTTTCGCAAAAAGATAAGGACGCTCCCCAACAAGGGAGCGCCCGCAAAGAAGTACCCCTGTTGGTTTGCGTCTCAACATTTCCGATAGACAATCGTATACAGGGAAATATGGGAATACAACTATGCCGTTGCTACCCTGCATATTTTTATCTATTTTATTGAGACGCAGTCACATTATACCATAGCTATTTTGATTTTGCAAGAATTCGCGTTGCGAATTTCACCTGTCTGTCATTGATTTTTTTGCGCGGCTGTGATATAATCAAGCCGACAACGATACGGGAGAACGAAAAATATGGCATTCGAAAAAGTCAAAAAGAAGTTGGGTTTCGGCTGTATGCGTCTGCCCATGACGGGCAAAGAGGTGGACTATCCCCAATTTTGCGACATGGCGGACGAATTTTTGGAGAGCGGGTTCAACTATTTCGACACGGCGCACGGCTATCTCGGCGGCAAGAGCGAAACGGCGATCCGCGACTGCGTCGTTTCCCGCCACCCCCGCGAAAGTTTTACCCTCACCGATAAACTCACCGAGAATTTCTTTCATAGCGAAAAGGATATCCGTCCTTTCTTCGAGAGCCAGCTCAAACTGTGCGGGGTAGAGTACTTCGATTTCTATCTCATGCACGCGCAGAACGGCGTAAACTATCACAAATATCGCCGCTGTAACGCCTACGAAACGGCGTTTCGGCTCAAAGAGGAGGGAAAGATCGGGCACGTCGGCATCTCCTTCCACGACAAGGCGACCGTGCTCGACAAAATCCTCACCGATTTCCCCGAACTCGAAGTCGTGCAGATCCAATTCAATTATGCCGACTACGAGAGCCACAGCGTGCAGTCCCGCCTCTGCCTCGAAACCTGCCAAAAGCACGGGAAGCCCGTCATCGTCATGGAACCCGTGAAGGGGGGGAACCTCGCCAAGCTCCCGCCCGAAGCGGACAGGGTGTTCCGCGACCTCGGCGGCGGCAGCAACGCGAGCTACGCCATCCGCTTTGCCGCGGAGCAGAAAGGGGTGTTCATGGTCCTCTCGGGCATGAGCGACAGGGCGCAGATGAGGGACAATCTCTCCTTCATGAAGGACTTTGCGCCCCTCACCGAAGAGGAAGAGAGGGCCGTTTTGCACGTCCGCGCCCTTCTTGCGGGCAAGGACTTCATCCCCTGCACCGCCTGCCGCTATTGCACGGACGGCTGTCCCAAGCAGATCTCCATTCCCGACCTCTTCGCCTGCATGAACCAGAAGAAGCTCTACAAGGATTGGAACAGCGACGTGTATTACAGCAATTATACGTCGGGGCGCGGCAGGGCGAGCGACTGCATCGCCTGCGGCAAGTGCGAAAAATCCTGCCCGCAGCACCTCGAGATCAGAAAACTCTTGAAACAGGTCGCAAAACAGTTTGAATAAAATGCAATGATCTCCCCCAAAAAATGCAATGGACTTTTTTCGGGGAACGTGATAGAATTCCGATAGAAGGAGAAAAAATGGAAAACGTCAAAAAATCGGCGCTCGTTTGCACCACCTGGAAAACAAAGACGCTGGCGGCGGTGCTTGCCGTCATCGCGGCGGTCGCGCTGCCGCAGCTCTTTCACCTGCTCGGGCATGTGTCCGACCTCGGCAGCAAGCTCGGCGAAACCTTCCTGCCCATGCACCTTTCCATCTTCCTCGTGGGCTACTTTGCAGGTCCTTGGGCGGGACTTGCGGCGGGGGCTTTGAGTCCCGCGTTGAGCTTCGGGCTTACTTCCCTCTGGAACGACCCCATGCCCGCCGCGGCGATGCTGCCCTACATGATGATCGAACTTGCGGTGTACGGGCTTGCAACGGGGCTGTTCTCGCGGTACCTTGAACAACTTCCCACCCTCGTCACCCTCTTTTGTGCGCAGGTCGCGGGCAGAGCGGTGCGCGCGCTGGCGCTCGTGATCGGCGTGTACGGCTTCGGCTCCCCCGTGAACATCGCCACCATCTGGATGAGTTTGCTCCCGGGGCTTCCCGGCCTGATCTTGCAGTGGATCATCGTGCCGCTTGCCGTCTATTGGGTGGCGCAGAGGGCAAAGCATGAATGATATCGGGCGGGCAAGGGCGATCTTAAAGGAGAACGCCGCGCTCACCTGCGCGTTCGTGCGGGGCGAGGAGATGTTGACAAGCGCGGAGCGGGGGGTAAAGCCGCTTGTGGCGCTTGCGGAGGAGGGAAAGCGGCTGCAAGGCTTTTCCTGCGCCGACCGCGTTGTGGGCAGGGCCGCCGCGCTTTTATACGTTCTTCTCGGCGCGAAAGAGGTGCATGCGGAGGTATTGAGCCGCGCGGGCGAAGAGGTATTCAAGGCGCATAAAACGGCATACGGTTGCGATATTTTCACGGAACGTATCGTCAACCGCGCGGGCACGGGGCTCTGTCCCATGGAGCTTGCCACCGAGGGCATTTCCGACCCCGCGGAAGGTTTCCACGCGATCCGCAATAAATTAAAAGAACTTGCGGGGGTGGGACGCTTGCTGTCCCTGAAAGGGAAAGTACCCGAGTGAAACGAGGGGGAAAGGGTTTCTGAGAACCCCTCAGTCACTCGCTTCGCTCGTGACAGCTCCCCTACAGGGGCGCCGAGATTGCCCACCCCTTAGACCCCCTCCATGGGAGGGGGTTTTGTTGCCCTCTCCTTAGGAGAGGGTGCCGAGCTACGCGAGGCGGGTGTGGTGTCCTTTGTTCTCCATCCAAGCACCACCTCAGTCACTTCGTGACAGCTCCTCCTGAGGAGGAGCCTTTTTACCCTCTCCGTGGGAGAGGGGTAGGGGTGTGGGGCGTGTTCTATTGTCATTTCGACCGTAGCGAATGCAATGAGCGGAGTGGAGAAATCTCACATTATTGAAAACAAGGTAGAGATATTTCGACTCCACTTCGTTCCGCTCAATATGACGTGAGTGGGGAATGCCCACCCCCTGATTCCCCCTCCATTGGAGGGGGTCTTTTACTCTCTCCTAAGGAGGAGCCTTTTTACCCTTCCCGTTTCCAAATATAAACGCAGTAAGTATCCGTCAAATATTCGGCGGCCTGCGCGGCGTTATCCAGTCCCGAAACAGCTTCTGTGTCCGACATATCTTCGTTCTGTGATACCTTCCACCCGTTCGGGGCTTCAAAATGCACTTCTTCCAAAAGGTCGCAGCTCGAGAATGCGTACTTCCCGATCGAGGTCACGCTGCCCGGAATGGTGACGGAAGTCAGCCCGCTACGGCCGGAGAACGCCGACGCTTCGATCTCGGTCACGCCGTTGGGGATCGTAACTGCGCCCTTGATCGCTTTCGGGATACATACCGCTTTCATTTGCGCCTTGTCGTACAGGATCCCGTCCTTGCCCAAATATGCTTGGTTGCCCGATCCCACGGTAATTTTTTCGAGTTTATTGCAACTGCCGAACGCATGCTCTCCGATCGAGGTCACGCTGTCGGGAATGTTGATCGAAGTGAGTTCTTTGCAGCTTTCGAACGCCGACACTCCGATCGCGGCAACGCTGCTCCCCAACGTCACCGAGGCCAACGCCGCACAATTATGGAACGTGGCGGGCGCGATCTCGGTCACACGGTCGGGGATCACGATCGTTTTCAACCCGCAACTGTCGAACGCCATCGGTCCGATCGAGGTCACGCTGCCCGGAATGTCGATCGAAGTCAACGCGCTGCAACGGATAAAAGCTCCGTAGCCGATCGACGTAACACCTTCCGGAATGACGATCTCTTTCAGCGAAGAACATTCGTTAAAGGTATATTTAGACACCAATGCCTCCAGCTCTTCCCGCCCGAGTTCGGGATGTTCTTCCGTGATTTTTTGAAAATATTCCATGTCTGTACTGACGGAAAGCACGGGCAAGCCCTGATAGCGGGAGGGGATCACGATGCGCTCCTCATGGAGAGCTTCGCCCGCGCCGACAAAATAGCCGATCACCGTTGTGCCGTCCTCGCCGTATAACTCGGTAAAGCACAGCCCTTCGGTGTAAGGTTCGGGTTCCTGCTCACCATCATCGGGTTCCTGCGTGCCGCCCTGTTCGCCGTTCGGATCGGTGACGGGCGGGTTTTTGCCTGTTTCGTCGGGTTTTTCTCCGCACGCCGAAAGCCCGAACGCCATGCAGAGGGTCGCTGCGATCGCCATAAGGACGACCAAGAATTTGTGTTTCATGTGTTTTTATCTCCTTTTTTGATTTTTTTTGTGATTCTGTGATTGCGTCCCGCGCAGCTCCCATTTCGTCATTTCGACCGAAGCCGAAGGCGGAGTGGAGAAATCTCACATTATTAAAAACAAGGTAGAGATGTTTCGACTTCACTTCGTTCCGCTCAACATGACGTAATTTTATTGCCCACCCCCTTGATCCCCCTCCTCAGGAGGGGGTCTTTTACCCTCTCCTCAGGAGAGGGTGCCGAGCAACGCGAGGCGGGTGTGGTGTCCTTTGTTCTCCAAACACCACCTCAGTCACTTCGTGACAGCTCCTCCTCAGGAGGCGCCTTTTTGCCCTCTCCGTGAGGGGGTGGGGGACTTCTCATAAAAAATAAGGACGCCCCGATCCGAGGCGCCCGCTTCGAGTATCCCCGAATTGTTGCGACACAAAACCCTGATAACGAAAGGAAATAAGGATACGTCGATGCCGAGGTATCTTTTCGTTATCAGTATTCGGTTGTGCCGCAAATTCATTCTACCACGGCGGAAAATAATTTGCAAGGGTTTGTCCGCAAAATAATTTTACTTTTTGCGCGATTCGCGCTATAATAGGGCAAAAGAGGTCCCTTATGGCAAAAAATACCTACTATATCACCACGCCCATCTACTATCCCAGCGGAAACTGGCACATCGGGCATTGCTACACCACGGTCATCTGCGACGCCCTCGCGCGCTTCCATAAGCTCATGGGGGAGGACGTCTTTTTCCTCACGGGCACCGACGAGCACGGCCAAAAGGTGGAAAAAGAGGCGGCAAAGCGGGGCGTTACCCCCCGCGGCTTCATCGACCCCCTCGTGGATCAGCTCAAAGACATGTGGAAGCTTTTGGACGTCGGCTACGACCGCTTCATCCGCACCACCGACGAGGACCATGTGAAGTGCGTGCAGCGCATCTACCAAAAACTCTATGACAGCGGCGACATCTACAAGGCGGAGTACGAGGGCTACTACTGCACCCCGTGCGAGGCGTTCTGGACGGAATCGCAGCTCGTCAACGGCAGGTGTCCCGACTGCGGACGGGAGGTCTCCGTTCAGAAG
>CANRCY010000033.1 GCA_947629225.1 uncultured Clostridia bacterium
AAACTCGATCTTGGCTTGGAAAAAGACGGGATTTCGCTTGCAAAGACGGCGGAACTTCTGTATACGGACGGAGAGATCTTTGTCACGCTCGACGGAATCAAGGTGAAGGCGGATATTGAAGAGACGCTTGCGCTTTTGTCGGGATATTTCGAACTTCCCGAGCTTTCGTTGCCCGAAGCGGGGGCGCTTGATCTTGCGAAGATCTTGAACGCGGTGCTTTCGGAGGAGTTTGCAAGCCGCTTTGAATCGACGAAGAGCGAGAACCTGCTCGTGCTTCTCGTGGAGGGGACGGAGCTTCTTCGCGCCTTCGGCGTGGAGTTTGACCTCGGCACGGTCCGCCTGTCCGTGGGCGACGACGCCCTTTCCGTGGACGCCTTGGGCGCGAAAATCGCTTTGACTGCGGGCACGGAGTTCGATATTTCGACCGACGGCTATGTCGATATTTTGAAGTACGCTTCGACGGTGATTGAGCTCATCCAAAGTGAAGTACTTCATGCCGAAGTTGCGTATAAGACTGAAAAACTCGAAATTTCGGGCACGATCGATTTCGATGTGAAGAACGTCATCGCAAAGGCGAACTTGACGCTTACTTACAACGGCATTGCGAAAGAGATCGAGCTTATCTATAAAGATAATGTTATCTATATCACGCTCGACGGGCTCAAACTTTCGGCGAAAGTGGACGAGGCGATCGCGCTTGTCGAAAACTTTGTCGCGATTCCCGCAAGCGACACCGACTCGCAAGAACTCATCAATAAGCTCTTGTCCTTGAATTTCGGTGACGTCATCAAGCTCTCCGAATCCAACGACACCTTGACGGCGGCAATTGACGGCACGAAGTTGCTCGAAGCCCTCGGCTTGACGTTCGACCTCGGTGAAGCGACCGTTAAGATCGGAACTGACAAGATCGACCTTGAAGTTCTCGGCGCGAAAGTTGTTTTGACCTCGGGCAAACCGTTCGAAGCAAATACCGACAACTTCATCGACGTTGTCAAGTACGCCGAAACCGTTATTGAACTCATTCAAAGCGATGTGCTTCATGCGAACGTTTCGTATAAAACTGACGAACTTTCCGTCACGGGTACGATTGACTTTGATGTGAAGAATGTCATAGCCAAGGCAGACTTGACTTTGACCTATGGAGAGATTGAGAAGGCGATCGAGCTCATCTACAAAGATGGTACGATTTATATCACTCTTGACGGGCTCAAACTTTCCGCGAAGGTGGATGAGGCAATTGCGCTTGTAGAAAATTTTGTCGAAATTCCCGCAAGCGACACGGATTCGAAAGAGCTCATCAATCAATTGTTGTCCTTGAATTTCGGCGATGTCATAAAGTTAAGCGAAGAAAATGATACCTTGACAGCGGCGATCGACGGCACGAAGCTGCTCAAAGCATTGGGCTTGACGTTCGATTTGGGCGAAGCGACCGTTAAAATCGGGACTGACCAAATCGACCTTGCGGTTTTGGGCGCGAATGTAACTTTGACTTCGGGCAAAGCGTTTGAGGCGAACACCGACAACTTCATCGACGTTATCAAGTACGCTTCGACGGTTATTGAACTCATTCAGAGCGATGTGCTCCATGCCGATGTTTCGTACAAGACCGAAAATCTCGAAATCGCGGGCATGATTGACTTCGATGTGAAGAACGTCATTGCAAAGGCAAACTTGACGCTCACTTACAACGGCATTGCGAAAGAAATCGAAGTCATTTATAAAGAGAATACAATTTATATCACCCTTGACGGATTGAAACTTTCCGCGAACGTTGAAGAGGCGATTGCGCTTGTTGAGAAATTCGTTGAGATTCCCGCAAATGACACCGACTCGAAGGAACTCATCAATAACCTCTTGTCCTTGAACTTCGGCGAGGTTATCAAACTCTCCGAATCCGAAGATACTTTGACGGCGGCAATTGACGGCACAAAGTTGCTCAAAGCATTGGGCTTGACGTTCGATTTGGGCGAAGCGACCGTTAAAATTGGAAACGACCAAATTGACCTTGCAGTTCTCGGCGCAAATGTGACCTTGACTTCGGGTAAAGCGTTCGAGGCGAACACCGATAACTTCATCGATGTTGTCAAGTATGCGGAAACCGTTATCGAACTCATTCAAAGTGAAGTTTTACACGCTGACGTTGCGTATAAGACCGAAAAACTTGCAATTGAAGGCAAGATCGACTTCGATGTGAAGGAAGTCATCGCGAAAGCGAACTTGACACTTACCTACAACGGAATTGCAAAAGAAATCGAGCTCATCTACAAAGATAATACTATTTATATCACGCTCGATGGACTCAAACTTTCGGCGAATGTCGAACAGGCAATCGCGCTCGTCCAGAAGTTTGTCGAGATTCCTGCAAATGATACCGATTCGAAAGAGCTCATCAATCAATTGGTGTCGCTCAATTTTGGCGAGGTCATTGAGCTGTCCGAATCCGAAGATACTTTGACGGCGGCAATTGACGGCACGAAACTTCTCAAAGCCCTCGGCTTGACGTTTGACCTCGGCGAAGCTACGGTAAAGATTGGAAACGACAAAATCGCGCTCGAAGTTTACGGGGCGAATGTAACTTTGACCTCGGGCAAATCGTTTGAAGCAAATACCGATAACTTCATCGACGTTGTCAAGTATGCTTCGACGGTCATCGAGCTCATTCAAAGCGAAGTGCTTCATGCCGATGTCGCTTACAAGACCGAAAAACTCGAAATCGCGGGCACAATTGACTTCGATGTGAAAGAGCTCATCGCGAAAGCGAAATTAACCCTCACCTATGACGGAATCACCAAGTCGATTGAGCTCATTTATAAAGAGGGTACGATTTATATCACGCTTGACGGATTAAAACTTTCCGCGAATGTCGAACAGGCAATTGGGCTTGTCGAAAACTTTGTCGAGATTCCCGAAGGTGATACCGATTCGAAAGAGCTTATCAATAACCTCTTGTCCTTGAATTTCGGTGATGTTATCAAGCTCTCCGAATCCGAAGATGCCTTGACGGCGGCGATCGACGGCACGAAATTGCTCGAAGCGCTCGGCTTAAAGTTCGACCTCGGGCAGGCAACCGTTAAGATCGGCGCAAGTGACATTTCTCTCGAAGTTCTCGGCGCAGAAGTGACCTTGACCTCGGGCAAACCGTTCGAGGCGAATACCGACAATTTCATCGATGTTGTCAAGTATGCCGAAACCGTTATCGAGCTCATTCAAAGTGAAGTTTTGCATGTCGATGTTTCGTATTCGACCGACAAGCTCGAAATTGCAGGCACGATTGATTTCGACGTGAAGAACGTCATCGCAAAGGCAAACTTGAAGCTCGCTTACAACGGCATTGCGAAAGAAATCGAACTTATCTATAAAGAGAATGCAATTTATATCACGCTTGACGGGCTTAAACTTTCTGCGAACGTCGAAGAGGCGATTGCACTTGTAGAAAATTTTGTCGCGATTCCCGCAAATGATAAGAATTCGAAAGGGCTCATCAATAAGCTCTTGTCCTTGAACTTCGGCGAGGTCATCAAGCTCTCCGAATCCGAAGATACCTTGACGGCGGCGATCGACGGGACGAAACTTCTCAAAGCCCTCGGCTTGACGTTCGAATTGGGCGAAGCTACGGTAAAAATCGGAAACGACCAAATCGATCTTGCAGTTTACGGCGCAAACGTTACGCTCACAAAAGGTAATGCGTTCGAAGCGAACACCGACGACTTCATCGACGTTGTGAAGTATGCTTCGACGGTCATCGAGCTCATTCAAAGTGAAGCGCTTCATGCGGATGTTGCGTACAAGACCGAAAAACTCGAAATTGCGGGCACGATCGACTTCGATGTGAAGAATGTCATCGCAAAAGCGAACTTGACTTTGACCTATGGCGAAATCTCGAAGAAAATAGAACTTATCTATCTTAACAATAATATATATGTTACCCTCGACGGACTCAAACTTTTGGCGAACGTCGAACAGGCAATTGGGCTTGTCGAGAAATTTGTTGAGATTCCCGCAAATGATACGGATTCCAAGGAGCTCATCAATAACCTCTTGTCGCTCAACTTCGGCGAGGTCATCAAGCTCTCTGAATCCGAAGATACCTTGACGGCAGCCATTGACGGGACGAAACTGCTTGAAGCCCTCGGTTTGACGTTCGAACTTGGAGAAGCTACTGTCAAGATTGGGAACGACCAAATTGACCTTGCAGTTTTTGGTGCTAACTTCACGCTCACGAAAGGGGAGCAGTTCGAAGCGAATACCGACGATTTTATCGACGTTGTCAAGTACGCTTCGACCGTCATCGAGCTCATCCAAAGCGAAGTGCTTCATGCGGATGTTTCGTATTCGACCGAAAAACTTTCCGTCACGGGCACGATCGATTTTGACGTGAAGAACGTCATCGCGAAGGCGAACTTGACGCTCACTTACAACGGGATTGCGAAAGTAATCGAGCTGATTTATAAAGATAGTGTTATCTATATTACGCTCGACGGATTGAAACTCTCGGCAAAGGTGGAAGAGGCGATTGCGCTTGTCGAGAAATTTGTTGAGATTCCCGAAAACGATACGGATTCCAAGGAACTCATCAATCAATTGTTGTCGCTCAACTTCGGCGAAATCATCAAGTTAAGCGAAGAAAATGATACCTTGACGGCAGCCATTGACGGGACGAAACTCCTCGAAGCCCTCGGCTTAAAGTTCGACCTAGGCGAAGCTACTGTCAAGATTGGAAACGACCAAATTGACCTTGCGATTTTGGGCGCGAATGTAACTTTGACTGCGGGCGCACCGTTCGATATTTCGACGGACGGCTATATCGACGTTGTGAAGTATGCGGAAACGGTCATCGAGCTTATTCAAAGCGAAGTGCTTCATGCGGATGTTTCGTATAACACCGAAAAGCTCGAAATTGTTGGAACACTTGATTTCGATATTAAGAACGTCATCGCGAAAGCGAACTTGACGCTCACTTACAACGGTATTGCGAAAATAATCGAGCTGATTTATAAAGATAGTGTTATCTATATCACGCTTGACGGATTGAAACTTTCCGCGAAAGTGGAAGAAGCGGTTGCGCTCGTGGAAAACTTTGTCGCGATTCCTGCAAGTGACACCGATTCGAAAGAGCTCATCAATAACCTCTTGTCGCTCAACTTCGGCGAGGTCATCAAACTGTCTGAATCCGACGATACCTTGACGGCGGCAATCGACGGGACGAAATTGCTCGAAGCCCTCGGCTTGACGTTCGAACTTGGAGAAGCGACCGTTAAAATTGAAACTGACAAGATCGACCTTGCAGTTCTCGGCGCAAACGTTACGCTCACAAAGGGCGCGGAGTTCAAGGCAAATACCGAAAACTTCATCGATGTTGTCAAATACGCTTCGACGGTCATCGAGCTCATTCAAAGCGAAGTGCTTCATGCGAATGTTTCCTACAAAACAGACAATCTCGAAATCGCGGGGACAATTGACTTCAATGTGAAGAATGTCATCGCAAAAGCGAACTTGACTTTGACATACAGCGGCATTACAAAAGAAATCGAGCTCATCTACAAAGATAATACTATTTATATTACGCTCGACGGATTGAAACTCTCGGCGAACGTCGAGCAGGCGATTGCACTTGTTGAGAAGTTCGTTGAAATTCCTGCAAGCGATACCGATTCGAAAGAGCTCATCAATAACCTCTTGTCCTTGAACTTCGGCGAGGTCATCAAATTGTCTGAATCCGACGACAGCTTGACGGCGGCGATTGACGGGACGAAGTTGCTCGAAGCCCTCGGCTTGACTTTCGACCTCGGCGAAGCTACTGTCAAGATTGGGAACGAACAAATTGACCTTGCGGTTTTGGGCGCGAATGTAACTTTGACTTCGGGCAAAGCGTTCGAGGCGGATACCGACGACTTCATCGACGTTGTGAAGTATGCTTCGACGGTGATTGAGCTTATTCAATGTGAAGTGCTTCATGCGAATGTTGCGTACAAGACCGACGAACTTACCGTTGTGGGCACGATTGATTTCGATGTGAAAGAGCTTGTCGCAAAGGCAAACTTGAAGCTCACTTACAACGGGATTGCGAAAGAAATCGAGCTTATCTATAAAGATAGCACTATTTATATCACGCTTGACGGATTGAAGCTTTCCGCGAACGTCGAACAGGCGATTGTGCTTGTCGAAAACTTTGTCGAAATCCCCGAAAATGACACCGACTCGAAAGAGCTCGTCAATAAGCTCTTGTCCTTGGATTTCGGAGAGGTCATCAAACTTTCCGAATCCGAAGATACTTTGACAGCGGCGATCGACGGCACGAAGTTGCTTGAAGCCCTCGGCTTAAAGTTCGACCTCGGGCAAGCGACCGTTAAGATCGGAACTGACAAAATCGACCTTGCGGTTTTGGGCGCAAATGTAACTTTGACTTCGGGCACGCAGTTTGAAGCGAATACCGAAAACTTCATCGATGTTGTGAAGTATGCCGAAACGATCATTGAGCTCATTCAAAGCGATGTGCTTCATGCGAACGTTTCGTATAAGACAGATAAACTTGAAATTGTTGGAACAATTGACTTCGATATTGAACAGGTTTTAGCGAAAGCGAACTTGACGCTTACTTACAACGGTATTGCGAAGTCGATTGAACTCATTTATAAAGATAGTACGATTTATATCACGCTTGACGGCTTAAAACTCTCGGCGAACGTCGAACAGGCAATTGGGCTTGTCCAGAAATTCGTCGAAATTCCTGCGAATGACACCGATTCGAAGGAACTCATCAATAACCTCTTGTCCTTGAACTTTGGCGAAATCATCAAGTTAAGCGAAGAAAATGATACCTTAACAGCGGCGATCGATGGTACAAAACTTCTTGAAGCCCTCGGCTTGACATTCGACCTCGGGCAGGCACAAGTAAGAATCGACACCAACCAAATCGCGCTCGAAGTTCTCGGCGCAAACGTTACGCTCACAAAGGGCGAAAAATTCGACGCAAGCACCGACGGCTTTATCGACCTTGCGCCCGTCCTCGAAAAAATCGGCAAGATCGTGCAAAACGGCGGGCTCGAACTTCGCGGCATCCTCACGCTCGACACCGAAAACGGCGAGATCGTCTTGGAAATCCGCCGCGCCGCGATCTCTTGGAAGGACGGCTTCAAGCTCTATCTCGATGCGACCCTCTCTCTGGCGGGCACGGCGCATGACGTCAAACTCTATGCCGACAAGACCATGGCGAAGATCGTCTATGGGAACGTGGGCGTCGAGATCGTCTATGAAGAGGTCAAGGGCTTGGAAGCAAAGTTCCTGCAAGTGTACGATCGGATCGCAGACATCGTCAACGGGTCTTTCAAGACCGAAAGCGGCGCGCTCCTTCCCAAGGCGGAAACCATGAAAGAGCTCCTTACAAGCCTTCTCGGCAAGGTGGAAGATACGACGGGGACTTTGGGCAACGAGAGCATGCAGCAGCTCTTCAACGCGCTCCAATCGAGCGGCAGCTTCCTCGGCGCGTTCGACTCCGTCAAGGAAAGCATGCTCGGCTCGTTCGATCTTTCCGAGATCTTGGGCTCTCTCGTCCTTTCCTCCGTCTTGAATGAGGGCATGGCAACGGGTTGCATCACGGCGGAATACAAGGGCTTAAAGCTCGGCGTCTCGACCGCGTTCGCCAAGCTCGATGAGTCGCTTCCCGCCATGGTCCAAGCGAATATTTCCTATGCGGGAGAGGGCATTTCGCTCCGCGAAAGCACGGTCTACCTTTGCGAACTCACGTCCTTCCCCGAAATGCCGAACATCACCTATCTTTGCTATGAGGATTACTGTGAGCTTTTGGATTTCTTCGGCGCGGCGATCACGACTTTGGCGGAAAAGAACGTCGGGCTCGATCTTTCGGGCACGGTTCTCTCGACGGACGAAAAATACAGCGCCGTTGGCGGCGAAAAATATACCTTTGATGCAAGCGTGCGCTTCTATGCGGGCACGGGAGAGGAAGGGAGCTTCCCCATCACGATCGACACGATCAATAAGAGCATTTCGGTGCGCTCCGACATGTATTTGAAGCTCCATCTCACCTTGTCAAGCAAGGTCGAAACGGGACTTTGGCTCGATCTCATCGTGATGGATATGGACCCGAACGGCAACGCCGACGGCAAACTCGACTTCTTCGTCTCCATCTCGAAATACGAGGAAGGAAACGGAAACCGCAGCCCGCTCAGCTTCTATGCGCCCGCAAGCGAGGTCAAGACCTTGCTCTCCGCGGCATGTATCCTGCTCGGCGTGGACAATTCCATCCTCAACGATTACTTGATCGAAAAGGGTCTTTCGCTCGAAACGAGAAGCCAGCTTCAATCGATCGGCGACAGCTTGCAACTCGCTTCCCTGATTTCGGGACTTGTCGGGAAGAATGACGAGCCCGCGGAATTTGCCGAGATCTTAGAAGGCACAAACCGGGAAGAGAACTTGAAGCGCAACTATCTTTCGAAGTTCTCCTTCGCGCCTACCCGCAACGAAAACGGCGCGATCAATGGGAATACCTTGACCATCGCGCTCAACGGCAAGGCGATCTACAACGACGCGAATGCGAAAGATATTGAGCTCGTCTTGGAAAAACAGGGCGAAAGTTTCGTCTCCTCGCGCCTTACCAAGGTCGCTTTGAGCGGCGTCACGAGCGGAAGCGAGACCTTCTCCTTCGATCTCGGGTTCGGCTACGACGAGATCCAAAAGGAAGAAAAGACGAGAATCAATGTCACGCACAACTTTGACGGCGTGGAGCGGCTCATCACCTCGATCGCAAAGAGCGCAACGCATACAGCGACGGATGAGGAGATCATCTCGGGCGAAGCAAAGGCGCATGACTATGTCTTGAACAAGACGTTCTATATTGACGGCACGGCAAATGTCTCTGCGCTCAGCCTCGTTAAAGCAGAGATCAAAGTCATCGCGATCTCGGTCACGATCGACGAAGAGAACAAGGTCGCCGTCAATCTCCGCCTCGAATACGACGGGAAACATGTCGTAGTTCCGTTGATCAACGGGCATTCGATCGTTGACATCACGATCAAGGGCGGTATGGTCTATATGAAGCGCGTGCAGACAAGCGAAACGAAAGCGCTGTACGATAAAAAATTCTCGGAATCGGAGTATATCACCATCTACCGCACGACGACGCTCAGTAACTTCTTCGACGACATTTTGAAACACCTTGGATTCCTTCTGAACTTCGGAGATTCCATTGTCAGCGCGATCGAAAAGTCCGAGCCCGCACAACCTGCCGATACGACTGCGCTCGACTACGGCGCGCTCGTCGGGCAGTACTTTGTGGGGTATGAGTGCAAACATCAAAACGGCGGCGAGGACACCTGGACGATCAATTTGAACGGCAACGCGCTCACGGACGGCGTTTTGGGCGAGATCGGGATTACCTTCACGGCAGACAAGAACGACATCGTCAAAGACCTGCACGTCTCGACGAAGCTCTATTCGATTATCAACCTCACGCTCGATTTGAATTGGCAGAATCCGCAGTCCGCAAACGACTATTCGGGCAACCAAACCGACCGCAAGTTCGCAGACGAGCTTGCAAGCAAGCAGAATGGTATCGGCGAAATGCTCGAAACGCACGACTTTGCAAGCGAACGCTTTATCGAGTATCAAAAGGGCACGATCAATTATTCCTACCATAAGTATAACGGCGGGGGAGACGTATCCTTGGGCGCTTCGGACGTCTACTATCAGATGAGTGATCGGAAGATCTTGAATGAGCCGCACGTTCCCGACTTGAACGAGTATAACGATCAAGAGTTCTATCTTACATGGGACAACAATACGTTCTACCATAAGGGCGGGACGTTCCCGAATGGAGACCAAGTTAAGACCGCGACGCAAAAGGCGCACATGTACAACGTTACATTTGTGACGAGCAATGAGCAGGCGGGAACGCTTCCAAGCGGATATTCCTGGACGCAGGACGGAGACAATAAGTTCTTTACGGCGCAGATGAAGTACAATGCGACCGTCAAGTTCACCGCAAACGGAACGACACAAAGTCGAACGGTCGATGGCAACTCGACGATCGAGCTTCCCGACGCAACACAGTTTCACAACGGCGCAGAGGGCGAGTGGAATCTCAATTCGTTTGCGGTCGACAAAGCGGAATTTACGGCGTTCTATCCCTTGACCGTGCGCTATTACAGCGAGATCGGCTACAACGCGAGCCCGTCGCATGCGGCGAAAGAAAACTATGACGTAAAAGTCGAGGACAGCAATTATAAGCTCATCACGCCGACGGCGAACGGATATACCTTCCTCGGCTGGTTTACGCAAGAGGGCGGCAATTGGCGCGAGGCGAAGGAGATCGCAAGCTCGACGGTCATCGACGGCAAGCTCATGCTCAAAGTCGAGGCATTGTGGATGAAGAGCGGCTTCCTTACGATACAGACGAGCAAGCAACAGAGAAGCGAATGGTATTTGAGAACGACTTATACGCATTCTGCAACTTTGACAGTCCATGAGGAATGTTTGGTCGGCGCATTTGCTAAGGAAGCAGGGCTTGTAAAATCCTATCGTTATTGGCTTCATTTCGATAATAAGAAAGATACCCCTACAAGCTACGATCATAGCGGAAATACATATTCGGAAGATAAGATGTGGCCTGCGGGCTTTGACTATGCACATGGAAAGGTCGAGGCAACGTTCAAGTTAAATTCGGGATTCGAGTTTACCTATACGGAAACAACGATCGGACAATTCTAATTGACAAAAAAAGCGCCCGAGCTGCGAATGCAGCTCGGGCGCGATCTTTTTCCCTTATTCATTCAAGTTCCAATCGATGGGGGGAAGCCCGTGGGCTTTTAAGTATTCGTTCGTCTTGGAAAAGTGGCGGCAGCCGAAAAATCCGTTATAGGCGGACAGCGGCGAGGGGTGCGCGCATTCCAAAATAAGGTGCTTTCTGCGGTCGATGAGCGCGGCTTTCTTCCTCGCGTTCCCGCCCCAGAGCAAAAAGACGAGGTGCTCCTTTTTGTCGCTCAAAAGCGAGATGACGCTGTCCGTAAACCAGCTCCAACCGCACCCCGCGTGGCTGTTTGCAGCATGCGCCCGAACGGAGAGCGAACTATTCAAGAGCAATACCCCCTCCTTTGCCCACTTGGTCAAATTGCCCGACTTGGGCGGCGGAAAACCGAGGTCGTCTTGGAGCTCTTTGAGCATGTTTTCGAGCGAGGGCGGCTTTCTCACCCCGTCCTTGACCGAAAAACACAGCCCGTGCGCCTGCCCCGGCTCATGATACGGGTCTTGCCCCAAAAGCACGACCCGCACTTTATCATAGGGCGTGAAGCGGAAACAGTTGTACAGATCGTACATGTCGGGATACACTTCATGCGTCATATATTCCGATTTCAAAAATTCACGGATCTTTAAGTATCTCTCGTCCCGAAAGAGGGGAGAGAGCGGCTCGTTCCAATC
>CANRCY010000034.1 GCA_947629225.1 uncultured Clostridia bacterium
GGCATCGGCGGCATTCCCCGCGGCAGAATGGTGGAAATTTACGGACCCGAGAGCTCGGGCAAGACGACCGTCGCCCTCCACTGTGTGGCAGAGGCGCAGAAAATGGGGGGCATTGCCGCGTTTATCGACGCGGAGCACGCCCTCGACCCCGTCTATGCCAAGCATTTGGGCGTGAATTTGGACGAGCTCTACGTCTCCCAGCCCGACACGGGCGAACAGGCGCTCGACATTGTAGACAGCCTCGTGCGCTCTTCCGCGGTGGACGTCATCGTCGTCGACTCGGTGGCGGCGCTCACCCCCAAGGCGGAGATCGAGGGGGACATGGGAGATTCGCACGTGGGGCTTCAAGCGCGGCTCATGTCGCAGGCGCTCCGCAAGCTCACCGCAATCGTCAACAAGAGCAAGACGTGCGTCATCTTCATCAACCAGCTCCGCGAAAAAGTGGGCGTGATGTTCGGCAACCCCGAAGTGACCCCCGGCGGCAAGGCTCTCAAATTCTATGCCTCGATCCGCATCGACGTGCGCAAGATCGACACGCTGAAAGATTCCGAGGGGGCGGCGGGCAACCGCACCCGCGCTAAGGTCGTGAAGAACAAACTCGCGCCTCCCTTCCGCCAGGCGGAATTCGACATCATGTACGGAGAGGGCGTTTCGCAAGAGGGGTGCATCATCGACCTCGGCATCCAATACGACATCATCAAAAAGAGCGGCGCGTGGTTCAGCTACAACGACGCGAAGATCGCCAACGGAAGAGAAAAAATGCGGCAGTTCCTGAAGGACAACCCCGAACTCTCCACCGAGATCGAAGGCAAGATCAGAGTTGCCGCCAAGGGCGCCTCGGTCGACCAGGTCGTGGGAAGCGAAGAGTAGGTTCACGAAAAATCTTTTGCTTGCGCAAAATCTTTTTCCGTGAGGAAATGGGCGTTGGCGGTTTAACCCGCTTGTCCTCTTCGTCGTTTCGGCGGACAAGAAGCCGCAGGTATGCGGCAAATTGAGTCGCGCAGCGAAGAAGCGTGGTTCTTCTCGCGCAGAGATTTTAGGATTTCGCACGATTCTTTGCTTGTTCCACCCCTCGGCTCCCCCTTGAGGGTGGAGCTGTCACGCAGAAATGCGTGACTGAGGGGGTGTCACTTCGAAAAGAATCGTGCGAGGAAATGGGCAAGGGCGGGGAACATGACCTTATTATAATGCGGACATTCCTCGACTACGCTCGGAATGACGTATTTGGGATACGCCCACCCCCCTGAATCCCCCTCCGTGGGAGGGGTATTGAGGTAGAGATTTCTCGATTTCGCTTCGCTCCACTCGAAATGACAATAAAAAGCGGGGCGGAAGGACAGAACTGCGCGAACGCGCCATTCCGCCCGCGCGCCAATGCGTCATTCCGAGGCGCACAAGAACGAACGAAGTTCGAACGGCGGCTCTCCGAGGGAATCTTGCTACGTTTAAGTACGATTAAAACCGAACCCGAACGCAACAAGATGCCTTCGCGGATTGGCAAAGCGGACTTCGTACCCTCATTTCGGCTCAGCATGACGCGCGCGGAGCGAAAGGAAAAAGCCCACACCTGTCTCACTTCGTGAGTCACCAGAGGCAGGATTGAGATCGATATCGGAAAATAACGGAGAAAAGATATGAAACATCTATTTGTAAAAGTTGCCGCGGCAAGCCCCGAACTCAGGGTCGCAGACCCCGCGTTCAACGCAAAAAAAATCGTCGAGGTGCTCGAGGAGCAGTCCGCAAAGGGGACGGAGCTCCTCGTCTTCCCCGAGCTGTGCCTCTCGGGCTACACCTGCGGCGACCTCTTTTTGCAACAGACCTTGCTCGACGGGTGCCTTTCCGCGCTGAAAACGGTCGCAAAAGCCACAACGGGTCTCAAAATGCTCGTCTTTGTCGGGCTGCCGCTCGAACATCACGGCAAGCTCTACAACTGCGCCGCGGGCATTTCGGACGGCAAAGTTTTGGGCTTCGTGCCCAAGACGCATATTCCCAACTATGACGAATTTTACGAGGCGCGCTACTTCTCGCCCGCGCCCGAGGGGGTCTCATGGCTCTCCTTCGGCGATGAGGACGACAGCGCGGCTTTTTCCGCCGAGCTTGTCTTCCGCGACGTGAACTTCCCCGAGATCGCCGTCGGATGCGAGATCTGCGAGGACCTCTGGGCTCCCGAATCCCCCTCCGCGCGGCTTGCAAAGAGCGGCGCGGGCATCATCGTCAACCTCTCCGCTTCCAATGAAACGGTGGGGAAGCGGGAATACCGCAAGACCCTTCTCGCCGCGCAGTCGGGCAAAAACCTCTGCGCCTACGTCTATGCGACCGCGGGCGTGGGGGAGAGCACGTCCGACATGGTGTTCGCGGGCAACAATTTGATCTACGAAAACGGCGTGTGCCTTGCGGAGAGTCTGCCCTTCTCGGGGGAGACTGCCGAGGCGGAAGTGGACGTCGGATTTCTCCTTCATGAACGCAGAAAACTCAATACGTTTTGCGAAAACGCACAGAACGACGATTGGTTGGACGCCGATTTTGTCGGCGAAGGAGAGCTCACTCTTCGCCGCTTCCCGCAGCTTCCCTTCGTGCCGCAGGGCAAGGAACTCGAAAAACGGTGCGGGCTCATTCTCTCCATGCAGTCGAGCGCGCTCGCAAGGCGGCTTTCGCATACCCACAGCAAGACGGCGGTCATCGGCGTTTCGGGCGGGCTCGATTCTTCGCTCGCGCTCCTCGTCACCTGCCGCGCCTTCGACCTTTTGGGGAAGGACAGAGAGGACATCATCGCCCTCACGATGCCCGGGTTCGGCACGACGCTCAAAACCAAGAACAACGCCCTTTCCATCATGCAGGCGGCGGGCGTTACCGTCCGCAACGTGCCCATCGGGGGTGCGGTCAACCGCCACTTCCGAGACATCGAGCACGACCCCGAAAACCGCGATACGGTGTACGAAAACGCGCAGGCGCGCTACCGTACGATGGTTTTGATGGACGTTGCGAACGAGACGGGCGGGCTCGTCATCGGCACGGGGGATATGAGCGAACTCGCTCTCGGCTGGTGCACCTATAACGGCGATCATATGAGCATGTACGCCGTCAATTCTTCCGTTCCCAAGACGCTCGTAAAGTCCCTTGTCGCCTACGAGGCAAAGCGGCTCGGCGGCAGAATGGAAGTCGTGTTGAAGAGCGTTCTGAATACCGAAATTTCGCCCGAACTTCTTCCGCCCGACGAAGAGGGGAACATTGCGCAGAGGACGGAGGACCTCGTCGGACCTTACGAACTGCACGACTTCTACCTCTGGTGCTTTTTGCGGCGGGGCTATTCGCCCGCCAAGACGATGTACGTCGCCGAGCGGACGTTTGCGGAAAAATACGACCGCGAGACGCTGAAAAAGTGGCTCGTGAGCTTTTATAGGCGGTTCTTTGCGCAACAGTTCAAGCGCAACTGCGTGCCCGACGGCGTAAAAGTGGGGTCGGTCTCCCTTTCGCCGCGCGCCGACCTTCGGATGCCTTCGGACGCGTCCGCAAGGCTTTGGGTGAAAGAGGCGGAGGAATTGTAAAGAGTTCACGAAAAATCTTTTGCTTGCGCAAAATCTTTTTCCGTGAGGAAATGAGCGTTGGCGGTTTAATTTTCTTGTCCTCGCGGTCGTTTCGGCGGACACTAAGCCGTAAGAATGCGGCAAATTGTGGGCGCTTATGGAAAAGTGTGATTTTCCAACGCGCAGAAATTTTAGGATTTCGCACGATTCTTTGCTCTGTGCTATGTGCAAATCGCTTTCATTGTCATTTCGAGCGGAGCGCGAAGCGCGGAGTCGAGAAATCTCACTTCGAAAAGAATCGTGCGAGGAAACCTTCCTCGATGTCTTAACCTACTTGTCCTCTTTTTCGCGTTGACGGACAAGAAGGCAAAAGGGTTTGCCAAATTGGGTCCCGCAGCGCAAAAGCGTGGTTTTGCTCGCGGAAGGGGATTATAATTTCGCACGATTCTTTGCTCTGTGCTATGCGCAAATCGCTTTCATTGTCATTTCGAGCGGAGCGCGAAGCGCGGAGTCGAGAAATCTCACTTCGAAAAGAATCGTGCGAGGAAATGGGCGAGGGCGCGAAACATGTCCTTATTATAATGCGGACATTCCTCGACTACGCTCGGAATGACGTATTTGGGATACGCCCCACCCTCCGTGGGAGGGGGTATTGAGGTAGAGATTTCTCCACGCGCCGCTGACGCGGCTTGGTCGAAATGACATAATTACAATATTGTTGAGATTTCTCCACGCGCCGCTGACGCGGCTTGGTCGAAATGACATAATTACAATATTGTTGAGATTTCTCCACTTCGCGCCTATGGCGCTACGGTCGAAATGACATTTTAGGAGCAACGCGGGTCGAAAGGACATATTAAGAACAGCGCGGGGCGAAAGGACATCAGAGCCCTTGGCACCCCTGTGGGGGAGAGCATAAGATTATAAACCAAAAACAAAAAGGGGGACATTATATGTTCAAGAAAAATTTTGTTTGGGGCGTGGCGACCGCGTCCTACCAGATCGAAGGGGGCGCGCACGAAGCCGATAAAGGGCTCAACGTGTGGGACGTCGGCTCCGCAACAAAGGGGCGCATCTTCGATGGGCATTCGGGCGACGTCGGGTGCGATCATTACCACCTCTTCAAAGAGGACGTTCGCATCATGAAAGAGCTCGGCATCCACACATACCGCTTCTCCGTCAACTGGGCGCGGCTTCTGCCCGAAGGGACGGGGAAGATCTCCGAAGACGGCAAACGCTTCTATCTCGAACTCCTGGAAGAGCTGAAAAAAGCGGGCATAGAGCCTTGGGTCACCCTCTTCCATTGGGACTATCCCTATGCGCTCTACCAAAAGGGCGGCTGGCTGAATGCCGAAAGCCCCAAGTGGTTCGAGGAGTATGCCGCCGTCTGCGCACAGCTGTTTTCGCCATACGTATCGCATTTTATCCTTATCAACGAGCCGCAGTGCTTCATAGGGCTGGGGCATTCTTCGGGCGAACATGCGCCCTTCTTAAAGCTCCCCGACAGCGAAGTCATGCGCGCGGCGCACCATGTGCTCCTCGGCTGCGGGCTCGCAGAAAAGAAGATCAGAGCGATCTGCGGCAGTTCCGTCAAGATCGGCACGGCGCAAGCCTATTGGCCCGTTCTTCCGCTCACCGAGAAGGATATGGAAGTCGCCCGCGAGGAGACGTTCGCCTGCCATAAAAATTTCGGGTCCGTCAACTATTATACCGACCCGCTCCTCTTCGGGCATTACCCCGAGGACGCGCTCGCATGGCAGAGAGAGTGCGGCTTTACCTTCCCCGAGAGCGACATGGAGATCATCAAGAGCAAACTCGATTTTTACGGACTCAACACCTACACGGGCGACCGCGTGACGAGGGGGAACGGAAAGGTCGTCTATCCCAAACCCGCGCCCACCGTTCCCCGCACCGACATGCGCTGGACGGTCTACCCCGACGCACTGTATTACGGTCCGAAATTTATCTGGGAGCGTTATCATCTGCCGATCGTCTACACCGAAAACGGCGTGGCGTTTGCGGAGTGGAAAGACCTGAACGGACAGATCAACGACGATTGCCGTATCGACTTCTTGAAGCGGTATTTGCGCGAACTCTCCCGCGCGGCGGACGAGATGGAGATCGACGGCTACTTCTATTGGTCGCTCATTGATAACTTCGAGTGGGCGGAAGGGTTCTCCAAGAAGTTCGGGCTCGTGCATGTGGACTATGAAACGCGGGAACGTACTCCCAAAAAGAGCGCATATTTCTACAAACGGGTCATCGAAACCAACGGCGAAGAAATTTGGAAATGAGAAACTGATAGTGATAATTTCAGCCCTGCCCCGCGCAATGCGCGGGGCAGGGCTGAAATTACCGTCTCCGTCTGAATTCTTTTTTCAAAACTATTTGACTTTTTAAGCGGATGTGCTTATAATGAATATAGCAGTAGCAATACTGTAGGGAGCTTGTCAGAGTTGGCGGATCTCAACCGCAGGACTTGCTCCCATTTTTTATATCTTTTTGTCGGACTTTATTTACGGGCGGTTGTTTTTACCGTCTCCGTCTGAATTCTTTTTTTCAAAACTATTTGACTTTTTAAGCGGATGTGCTTATAATGGAACTCAGAAGTGAGACACGCAAACGCGCATCGACGGGTAATTCATCGAAATTACGCCTACGAAGCTCACTTCTTTTTTTACTCTTTTTTCGACTTACGATTTGTTGATTTTTTATACACCTTGATTCTATCTGTTCGCCCTCTGCGGCTCCTCCTCCCGCAAAAATGCTTCACCTTTTTGCGGGAGCCCTCTCTTTTTCTTGGTTAGGGGCGACAAGAGATCGCATTCATAACCATATCACAATACGGCGAGACGGACTTCCAAACGGAAGTCCGTCTCGCCGGTTGAGCGTTAGAAACGTAATGTATAATCATAAATTGAGGGGAACGCGACCTCTTGGTCCCTTCGTCGCCGCAAGAGTGCGTTTTACGCTTTTCTTGCGAAAAGCTCTGTTCGCCCTCTGCGGCTCCTCCTCCCGCAAAAATGCTTCACCTTTTTGCGGGAGCCCTCTCTTTTTCTTGGTTAGGGGCGACAAGAGATCGCGATCGAGACGAAATCATAAACCAAGAGACGGGAGAGCCTAATGGCTCTCCCGTCTCTTGGTTGAGGTGACGTGACTTGAACACGCGACCTCTTGGTCCCTAACCAAGCGCGCTACCAAACTGCGCTACACCTCAATATATGACCTCTTGGTCCCTAACCTCGTCGCCGCACGAATGCTTTTCACGCTTTTCTTGCGAAAAACTCCGTATGCATTCGGCGTCTCCTCGTCCCACAAAAATACTTCGTCTTTTTGTGGGAACCCTTTGTTGCTACCAAACTGCGCTACACCTCAATATATGACCTGTTCGGCGTGGCTCTCATTTCATGAAAGCATATCTTATTATACCAAATTTGCAAGAAGTGTCAAGTGATTTTTCCGCTCATTTGTAAAATATTTTTTTCGCGGTCGAAAAGGGGAGGAGAGAATAAAGTAGAGATTTCTACTTCGTCGCTAACACTCCTCGTGCCGCGCTTAGAGAATCAGAACAGCGCGGGGCGACTGCGCTCGAAATGACGTGAGTTGGGAATGAACCCCCACCTGACATGGCTGCGCCATGCCACCCGTTTTGGCGGCAGGGACCGCCAAAACCCCGTCGCGCCCTTACAGCGCTCCTGTCGCGGCGCAGTTCACAGCGCACCGCGCTGTTGAACAGAATTGCGCCGCTCCACCCTTCAAAGGGGGCAGGTCTGCTATGAGGCAAATTTTCAAAAAGGGTTTACAAATATTGGACGAAACCGAAAAAACATGCTATAATGATTTCCGAAAAAATCAGGAGCGCTTTTATGGCAAAAGACAATCAATTCGTTTCGCAGATCGCGGACATCGAAACCGACTTTCCGCAGTGGTATACAGACGTTGTCGTCAAGACAAAACTCGTCGATTACGGTCCCGTCAAGGGCACCATGGTCATCCGTCCCTACGGCTATGCCATTTGGGAGATCATTCAAAAGGAGCTCGATTCCCGCTTCAAAGCGGCGGGCGTGGAAAACGCTTACTTCCCGCTCCTCATCCCCATGTCCTTTATGACCAAGGAAGCCGAGCACGTGGAAGGCTTTGCGCCCGAAGTCGCCGTCGTTACCCATGCGGGCGGCGCGAAACTCGAAGAGCCCCTCGTCGTGCGTCCGACCTCGGAGACGATCATCGGGCACATGATGGGCAAATGGGTGGAGAGCTGGCGGGACCTTCCGCTCCGCATGAACCAATGGTGCAACGTGATGCGTTGGGAAAAGACCACCCGTCCCTTCCTTCGTACGAGCGAATTTTTGTGGCAGGAGGGGCATTCCGTTTACGCGACGGGGGAAGAAGCCGAGCGCGAGACCCTCGACATGCTCCGCCTCTATGAAGAATTCGCAAAGAATGTGCTCTGCATGCCCGTTCTGACGGGACGCAAGACGGAGAAGGAGAAGTTCGCGGGCGCGGTGGCGACCTACGGCATGGAGGCGATGATGCACGACGGCAAGAGCTTGCAGTCGGGCACGACCCATTACATGGGACAGAATTTCGCCAAGGCGTTCGGCGTGCAGTTCACGGGCAAGGACGGCGCTCTGCAATACGGCTACACGATGAGTTACGGAGTTTCGACCCGTCTCATCGGCGCGCTCATCATGACCCACGGAGACCAACGCGGGCTCATATTGCCGCCCCCCGTTGCGCCCGTGCAGGTCGTTATCGTGCCCATAGCCGCCAAGAAAGAGGGGGTGCTCGAAGCGTGCCGCACGCTGAAAGAGCGGCTCTGCAAGGCGGGTCTGCGCGTGAAGATCGACGAGAGCGAAAATTCTCCCGGCTGGAAGTTCAACGAATGGGAGATGAAGGGAGTGCCCGTCCGCATCGAACTCGGTCCGCGCGACATCGAAAACGGCAAGATGACCGTGTTCCGCCGCGACACCTGCGAGAAAGGGGAACTCGGACTCGCGGACGCAGAACGGGAAGTGGGCGCGCTGCTCGGAGAAATTTCGGAGAACCTCTACCGCAAAGCGGAAAAGCGGATGCGCGAGCGCATCGTGAACGCGGAGACCCTCGAAGAGTTGCTCAAAGGCGTGGACGGGGGAAACTTCGTGCGCGCGGGGTGGTGCGGTTGCCGCGCATGCGAGGATCGGGTGAAGGAATTCGCACAGGCGACGGCGCGCGTCATGGACGGCGAAAATACCGCGGAAAAGTGCGTTGTCTGCGGAAAACCTTCCGTGCACACCGTGTTTTTTGCGAGAGCGTACTGAAAAAGTGTTTCGCACGATTCTTTGCTTGTCTACGACTTCGAAAAGAATCGTGCGAGGAAACGTGCTTTCACGTCTTAACCTATTTGTCCTCTCGTTCGCGTTGACGGACAAGAAGTTGCAAGTATGCAACAAATGGGGTCGCCCACGGCGGAAGTGAATTCCGCCTAAGGCAAGGGGATTAGATTTCGCACGATTCTTTGCTCGCTATGCTTCGAAAAGAATCGTGCGAGGAAACGTGCTTTTACGTTTTAACCTATTTGTCCTCTCGTTCGCGTTGACGGACACTAAGCCGTAGGTATGCGGCAAATTGAGTGCGCTGCCGCAGGGGAACCCTGCTCCGCGCAGGGATTTGGAACACGCTCCACCCCCCTACCCCCCTCTCACGGAGGGGGCAAGACTAAGGTGGAGATGTTTCGACTGCGGCTACGCCTTCGCTCAACATGACGTGAGTTGGGAATGGTGTTTTGTTTCCCCTTGCTGTCCCTGAAAGGGAAAGTACCCGCGGAGCGGGGGAAAGGGTTTTTGCAAGCTTTCGGAGAACCCCTCAGTCACTTCGTGACAGCTCCCCTAAAAGGGGCGCCGAGAATGAGGTGGAGATTTCTCCACTTCGCTCAACATGACGTGTTTGGGAATGGTGTTTTGTTTCCCCTTGCTGTCCCTGAAAGGGGAGCCGAGAATGAGGTGGAGATGTTTCGACTGCGGCTACGCCTTCGCTCAACATGACGTGATTTGGGAATGGTGTTTTGTTTCTCCTTGCTCCCTGCAAGGGAAGCAGAGAATGAGGGAGAGAAAATCAAAAACGAGGTTTTTATGAAACATACCGATATTTACGAAGTGCTCAACAAACAGGACCTTGTGGGGAGCGAGACCGTCGTGTGCGGGTGGGTGCGGACCTTCCGCGACTCTGCGCAGGTCGCTTTCCTCGAACTTTCGGACGGCACGAGTTTTCCGCGCCTGCAAGTCGTCATCGACAAAAACGCGCTCTCCGTCGACCCCGAGTGTACCAAACTCGGCGCAAGCGTCGCCGTGCGCGGCGAGGTCGTAAAGGCGTTCAAGGGGGAAGGGAACGAACTCAACGCGAAAGAAATTTCTCTCCTCGGGAAATGCCCGCCCGAATATCCCATCCAGAAAAAACGTACCACCCTCGAATTCCTGCGCACCATTCCCCATTTGCGGCTGCGCACGAATACCTTTGCGGCGGTGTTCCGCGTCCGTTCCGTGGCGGCGCAAGCCATTCACCGCTTCTTCCACGAGCGCAGGTATTACTATATGAATACCCCCCTCATCACGGCGAGCGACTGCGAGGGCGCGGGCGAGATGTTCCGCGTGACTACCCAGCCGTGGAATGCCGCCTGTAAAACGGAGGAGGAGTACTACAAAAACGACTTCTTCGGCGTGAAGGCGGGGCTCTCCGTTTCGGGACAGCTCGAAGGGGAGATCGCGGCGACGGCAGTCGGCAAAATTTACACCTTCGGACCCTCGTTCCGCGCGGAAAATTCGAATACGACGCGGCATCTCGCCGAATTCTGGCATGTGGAGCCCGAGATCGCCTTTGCAGAACTGCCCGACGTCATCGAGGTCGCGGAAGAACTTTTGAAGTATCTCATCAACGCAGTGCTCACCGAGTGCCCCGACGAGATCAAATTCTTCGATTCCTTTGTGGAGAAGGGGCTCATCGAAAAGCTCACCCATGTTGCGACTTCCGACTTTGCGGTGTGCGAATATACGAAGGCGATCGAAATCCTCGAAAAGGAGAACAGCCGCTTCGAGTTTCCCGTAAAGTGGGGGAGCGACCTTCAAAGCGAACATGAGAAATTCCTCACCGAACAGGTGTTTCAGCGTCCCGTGTTCGTGACGAACTATCCCAAGGAGATCAAGTCTTTTTACATGAAGCAAAACCCCGACGGCAAGACGGTGGCGGCGACCGACCTTCTGGTCCCCGGGATCGGCGAGATCATCGGCGGCAGCGAGAGAGAGGCGGACTACGAAAAGCTCCTTTCGGCGATGAAAGAGCGCAACATGGACCTGAGCGCGTATAAACAGTATCTTGACCTGCGCGTGTTCGGCTCGGTGCCCCACGGCGGCTTCGGGCTCGGATTCGAGCGGTTCGTGATGTATGTCACGGGCATGGAAAATATCCGAGACGTCATTCTTCTTCCCCGTTGGACGAAGAATATCATGTGAAGTATTCACGAATTTCTTTGCTCGCCTACGGCTTCGAAAAGAAATTCCGTGAGGAAACGTGCAAACGCGTTTTAATTTGCTCCTCCTGCCCGCGGGACCCTTCTCACGCAGGAGGAGCGGGACGCCATCCTCTCCCATCCTCGGTTCAGAGAGAGCCCGCTTGCCGAGCGTATCCGAGGCGAATTGAGGATGCTCCAAGCCGTCTCTTTCCGCGAGACGGGAGAAGTTCCGTTTGTCGGCGGAGGAGGGGCTCCGACGATCGTCATAAGACAAGAGAAATAAAAAACCGCCCGCCGCATGTTTGCGGCGGGCGGTTTTTTTGTAGCTTTAGCGGAAATAAACCCCCAGTTATACTGGGGGAAGTAAAAAGACTTTAGTAAATAAAAACCTCGTGAT
>CANRCY010000035.1 GCA_947629225.1 uncultured Clostridia bacterium
CAATAATTTGCTTAGTTCCAATAAGACCTATTCCGCAACGGCTTCCTTCACGGGCGGCGGATTGCACGGCGCAATGGCAAGCGATATGGCAGTTCACATCACCTATCTCCATTATGCCAATAACGACGGTAACGTCAACGGGAAGGATAACAATGTCAAGCATGAATATGACGGGCTCGAAGGACACCGCGAAGACAGTATTTCCGGTGAGTTCAAAGGCAAGACAAATTACCTTTGCTCCCTGACCGTCGAATACCGCTATAACGGCGAAACGATCCATACGGAGACGGCGAACGTCGGTCCGATCAAAGGGTAAAAAAACAATGAAATATCCCCGCGCTTTACGCGGGGATATTTCATTTAGGCATTATCTTTTCTTTCCTTGCCCACCCCTTGAGGGGTGGGTGGCTTGCCGCAACTGCGGCAAGACGGAAGGGGTGTCTCCTCAAAACGCTTTGCGGAAAAACTCCTCGATCTTGCCGAAGGGGATTATGTCGAGCCTGTCATACAGGTCGGTATGCACGGCGTTCGGAATGATCATCAGTTCCTTGTTTTGCGCATATTTGCTGTTCGTTGTCATCGCGGCGTACGCGTCTTTCGAGAAGTAGCACGAGTGCGCCTTTTCGCCGTGAATGAGGAGCACCGCGCTCCGTATCTCGTTGCTGTACGCCAAAATGGGCATATTGATAAAGGAAAGAGAGGAAGTCTTGTTCCAACCGCCGTTGGAGTTCAGGGAGCGAGGATGATACCCACGCTTCGTCTTATAATAATCAAAATAATCTTTCACGAAGAAGGGCGCGTCGTCGGGCAGGGGGTCGACCACCCCGCCCCCGAGCTCGTAGCTCCCGTTCTTGTAATCGACGATTCTCTGTTCGTTGAGCGCCTTTTTGGTTTCAAAGCGCGCTTCTTCGCTGTCCGCCGCGTCGAAGTATCCCTTCGCATTCACGCGCGTCATATCGTACATGGTCGAGGCGACCGTCGCTTTGATCCGCGTATCCATTGCCGCCGCGTTGAGCGCCATTCCGCCCCAACCGCAGATCCCCAAAATACCGATTTTATCCGCGTCTACGTCCTCGCGGCAGGAGAGATAGTCGACCGCCGCCGAAAAGTCTTCGGTGTTGATATCGGGCGAGGCGACATAGCGGGGCTCCCCGCCGCTCTCTCCCGTAAAAGAGGGGTCGAAGGCGATGGCAAGAAATCCGCGCGCCGCCAATTCCTGCGCATACAGCCCCGAGCTCTGCTCCTTCACCGCGCCGAACGGTCCGCAGACCGCGATCGCGGGGAGTTTGCCCTTCGCGTTCTTCGGTTTATACACGTCGCACGCGAGCGAAATGCCGTAACGGTTGTGAAAAACCGCCTTTTCATGCTCTGTTTTTTCGTTTTTGGGAAAGACTTTGTCCCACGTTTCGGTAAGATGCAATGTTTCGTTCATATCCGTTTCCTCCTTAAAAAAAGCATATCACAGTCCGCGCAAGAAGTCAAATATTTTTTTTCGCGGCGTGGAAAGAGGGGAGAGCAAACGGCTTCTTCATATTCATTTTATACATGAATATACATCTTTATCTCAATAATTTTTTTCTTTTCCCGCAAAGATTTAATTCGTCGATTGCTAAACATATTTAATATAATTAAATCCTTTTGAGGAAAAGCAGGCAAAAAACGGCATTTTGTTTGAAAAATTCCTTTTTTGTGATTCTTTTTCATCTTTTGCGTTCCGCGGCGCAAGTATAAGAAATACTTATGCTTTTTATACGATTTTTTATAAAAAAATTATCTTTCGCCGCTTGACAGTCCCAAAAAGGAAAGAATATAATAGAGTTACTACTGATTTTATAAGGAGCAATATCATGAAACGCAGATTTGTTACCTTGCTTGCGCTGATATTCGCCTTGGCGGGCATTTCGGTCGCCGCTGTCGGTTGCCGCAAAGAGCCCGCGACCGAACCGCCCGTTGCGGGCGCCGAGGCTGGCGAATATTATTGCGATCACGAGGGGGCGGAATACACGCTCTCCATTACGCAGTCGTGCGAGGTCACTCTGGAAATGGACGGGGAGGTCATCGAGGGGACGTATGCCCCCGGCGGCGCTTCCTTTACGATCGTCTTCGGCGAGGAGACTGCAACGGCGAATTATGCCGATAACACGCTCACCCTTGCCTTCCGCGAAGCTTCGTACCGTTTCTTGAAGAAGATAAATTACACGGTCACGTTCGAAACGAACGGGGGGAGCTCCGTCTCGCCCGCGACCGTCCTCAACGGCAAACAGCTCGACGAGCCCGACGAGCCCTCGCTTACGGACAAAGTGTTCGTCGGTTGGTATACGGACACGGGCTTCAAGAATCTGTACCGTTTCAACCGTCCGATCACGTCCGATCTTACCCTCTATGCGCGGTTTGTGGATGCTTCTGCGGGCGTTGAGTTCACGGTCTCGTTCGACCTCGGCTATGACGGCGCAGAAGGATTTCCCGCCGTGCAGACGGTGGGCGGCGTTGCCTATGCCCTTCCCGAACCCGAGCGCGACGACGCGGAATTCGTCGGTTGGTGGGTGAGCCAATATAACCAAGCGGATAAACTCACCTATCGCTACGACGAGCAAGAACTCACCGAGGATACGACGCTCTATGCGGTCTGGGCGAGCGACGCGCCCGTCGTCTCCGTCGAAGAGGGGAACATCACCTGGTCGGCAAAGGGCACGGGCAACAACTATACGGTCGAGATCTTCGATCCCGAAGGAACGAGCATTTACCGCCGCTCGTCCGATACGACCTCTCTCGGCGCGGACGAATTCTCCTTTGCTTCCCATCCCGCGGGCGACTACACCGTCTCCGTAACCCTGGACGGGAACACGACGACGGCGTACTACCGCAACAAGGCGCTCTCCAAGCCCAACGGTTTGCGTGTAGAGGGGAACACCTTCATGTTCAACCCCGTGGAAGGGGCTGAAAGCTATGTGCTCACCATGACGTGCGGCACGCTCGAACATGACCACAGCTCGATCGAGCTCCTCGGCGAGACTTCCTACAACTTCGGCAAATGCGACATGCCCGAGGGCGGCTTCATCTTCACGGTGACGGCGCAAGCGGAGGAAATGATCCCCGCCGTGTCCGATCCGTTCGTGTTTACCCGTACGCTCGGCGCGGTGACGGAGCTCACCGTGGAAAACGATGTGGCGCATTGGGCGGAGGTCGAAAACGCTTCTTCCTACTATGTCACCGTTCTGCTCGGCAATGAGAAGGTCTTCGAGGGCAGCGTGCGCGACGCGCTCTCCTTCGACTTGCAGACCTACGCCGCAGGGCAATATACCGTAAAAGTACATCCCGTGGCGAGAGGTTGGTTCTCTCCCGCGGATTCTGTCGCGCAATACACCAAGGCGCGCCTTTCCACCCCCAAGAACGTTCGGATTTCGGGCGACACAGTGGTTTGGGACGAAGTTGCGGACGCGGCGGGCTATCACGTCATGGTCGGAACCAAAGTTTACGACACGAAAACGCCCTCGTTCCCCTTTGCGCGAGCGCGTATCGACGGGCAGACGGAGTACGCGGTCAGCGTCTGCGCCGCAGGTCCGAACGATACCACCGATTCCCTCTATACCGCGCCTCTCACCGTGCACGACGGCGTGTTTATCGACTCGCTCGTGTATGAAGAGGGCGTGCTCTCGTGGGAACCCGTCCTCGGCGCGAGCTCCTACAACGTAAAAGTCAATGACGAGACCTATTCGGTGACGGACGCCAACAAGTTCACGGTCGAATTCAAGGAGAAAGGGGAAACGACCCTCTCCGTTTCCGCCGTGCTTGCAAGCGGCGAGGAGACGGAGGCGTTCACGCGGAAAGTCAACGTCTATGAGCTCTCCTTCGACGCGCAGTTCGGCGAATCGGTCCCCGCGCTCTATCTCGCCAAGGGAGACCCCATCCCCGCGCTTTCGACGAACCGTTTCGGCTACACGTTTGCGGGTTGGTACGACGTTCCGGGCGGCGCGCAGGAGAACGGCGAAAAGTTCGAAGACGCCTTCTACGGCGACGACAACGACCTCAGGCTCTATGCCGTGTGGGTCGCCAATAAGTACACGGCAGTGCTTGTCGCGGGCGCTTACGGCGTTGCAGTCGGCAACGAAGAGATCGCGTTCGAATCGGAATACACCCTTCCCGTGCCCGAAGCGACGAGCGAAGAGTTCGCCTTCACGGGTTGGTACAGCCAGCCCAACGGAAACGGCACGCAATACACCGATTTTACGGGGAAAGGTTTGAAGACGTGGACGGATACCGCGCCCCGTACGCTTTACGCTTTCTGGGCGGAGATCTTCACTTTCACTCCCGTCACGGGCGGGTACGCGGTTTCCAAGGGCCCCGGCATCGGGTATCTCTCCGAAGTCACCGTTCCCCAAAAGCATGCGGGCGCGACCGTCGTCGCGATCAGCGATTTCTCGGCAACCCCTACCTTAAAGGCCTTCAATTTCTACGACACGGTGCAGACGATCACCGTCGGCAGCGTCGGGATCGCGTTTGAAAACTGCGCCAATTTCGAGACGATCAACGTGCTCCAAGCGGACGGAACGCACACGCCCCGTTTTTGGAGCGAAGACGGCGTTCTCCTCGGCAAGAACGAGACGACGGGAGACGTGGAACTCTACCTCTACCCGATCAAACATAAACTTGTCGACAATACATATACCATTCCCGATAGCGTGACCCGTCTGTCCGCAGGTGTGTTCTATTCCAACAGTAATTCCAACGCGGCGGATCAGGACTGGACGCTCCGTAAACTCATCATTCCCACGAGCGTCACCTACATCGGCGTAGGTGCTCTGTCGCAGATCACGACTGTGCGCGAGATCGAGTTCCTCGACCCCGAGGACGGTTCCGAGGGGAGAGAACTCGTCATCGAAAACGGCGCGTTCACTGACGACTGGGGCTTGAAGACGGTGAAACTTCCCGCACGGCTTGCGGCAAGTTTCTCGGGCGACGCATTCGTTGATGAGGGAGATAACGATTTGCAGAATCTTGCCGAAGTCACCGTTCCCGAAAACGCGAAATATTTCATAATGGTAGAGGGGCTTCTTTGCCGCAGGTTAGAGGGCAACGGCGCGGAACTCGTCTACTATCCGCTTCCTCATAGGGTCGGGGGCAATTATGTTTATCAAACGGAGATCGTCATTCCCGACGGCGTCACCTCCATTGCTTCGAACGCGATCCCCATGGACAATTCGGCTGTTGTCAATGCGATCACCAAGATCGAGATCGCAAGCACGGTCACCAACATCGCGCCGAATGCGTTCAATGCGGTTCCGCACGGCAACCCGAACGGTTTCCAGAAGGTCAGCGAGCTCATCTTCCACTCGACGGGGGAATCTCTCGACCTCACGATCGGCGAGAGCGCATTCTATCGTTTCAGTCCGTCGACGGCAGGTTTCCATACCGTCGTCGGGCATACGGACGGCAGCCCGTCCGAGGGCGCGGAGAACGTCATCGAACTGCCCGAGAATCTCGTCTCGCTCGGCGCCTATGCGTTCGGAGCCTATCATACGAATGTCAAGACGGTCATCGTCAACTGCGGCAGTAACGGCAGAACGCTCGATTTTGCGCCCAACGCCTTTGCTTCCAACGAGAGTACTTCCAAGACCTCGAACATCGAAACCGTCTATCTCGGCAAGGATGCGATCGGGATCGATATTTCGGAAGTGTTCGGCGCCAAGGTAAAGGAAGTAAAAGTCGATGAAGAAAATGAAGAATATGTCGACGTAGACGGGGTCCTCTTCGACAGGGAGATGACGAAGATCCTCTTCTTCCCCACGACCGCGCCCGCGGATTTCAAGGTTCCCGATTCCATCACCGAGATCGGCGATAATCTCTTTGCTTCGCGGTCCCTTACGACCATCAGCTTGCCCGCGACCCTTACCCGCATCGGAGACGGCGCGTTCTCGGGTTGCAAATCCCTTACCACCGTCATTTTCCGTACCGAACTTGACGAAGAGAGCGCAGGAAAGGGCTATCAAAAGGCGGTAGAGCTCACGATCGGAGACAGCGCGTTCTACCAGTGCGACGCGCTCACAACAATTGACATTCCCGAGCGCACGATCTCCATCGGCGCGAACGCGTTCCAAGCGAGCGGTACCAAGAAAGGGCTCGAAAGCATTACCCTTCACGAGGGGTTGAAGAGCATCGGCGCGCAGGCGTTCAAGAACAGCGCGCTTACTACGATCGACCTTCCCGCTTCTCTCGAGGAACTCGGCATTACCAACACCACGGCGGGAACGTTGCAATCGAAATCGCTCTACATCAACACGATGCAAGTGTTCAACAGCTGCTATCTTCTCTCCTCCATTGAGGTGGAAGACGGGAACGAACGCTATGCTGCCGTCGATGGCGTGCTCTATGAAAAAGAAGAGGACGTCATCACCAAACTTCTTTACTGCCCCAACGCCAAAAACGGCACGCTCACGATTCCGGGCACGGTAAAGACTATCGCTTCGTATGCGTTCTATTATCAGGGGAACAAGAACAATACGGGAGGCGCCCAATTAACGGAGATCGACTTCGAGAACGTCACTTTCGACGACCTCACGATCGAACCGAATGCGTTCTGCTATACATGGGGGCTCCAAAAGATCACGCTGCCGCAAGGGACCAAGGACATCGGCGAGTACGCCTTTACGAATTGTACTGTACTCAAATCGATCAACATTCCCAACACGGTCACGCGGATCGGTGCATGCGCCTTCCAGGGGTGTTCCGCGCTCGATACGATCACCTTTGAAGAGGGCGGCGAAGACGAGCTCGTTCTCGAAGGCGGGAATGCGACGTATACCGACAGCACATCGATGGCGCCCACGGCAGACAATATGTTCAAGAACTGTTCCAAACTTACGACGGTTACCCTTCCCGACCGCGTGAAGCAGATCCAGCCCGGAGTTTTCGGAAGTTCTTCCATTACGTCGATCGTCATTCCCGCAAGCGTACAGAGCATCGGGGTTTCGGCGTTTGCAAGTTGCACGGCGCTTACGTCGGTCGAATTTGCAGAGGGGAGCACACTTACGGAGATCGCCGACTTTGCCTTCTACGGGGTAAAGACGATCGCAACGCTCGAGCTTCCTTCGAGCTTGAAGACGATCGGGAAGATGGCGTTTTATGCAAGCGCAACTTCGGGGACATTCTACACCTCGATTACGCTCAACGAAGGATTGGAGACGATCGGCGTCGCAGCATTCAAGTGTGCGATCGGTGTCACCGAGCTCACCATTCCCTCCACGGTCAAGCGCATTGAAAAAGAGGCGTTCGGCTCCACGAATTCGAGCTACACGCTGAAAGCCCTTCAAACGGTCACCTTTGCGGAGAACAGCCAGATCGAATATATCGGCGAAAACGCATTCGGGTACGGCGCGGCATTGAAGACGGTCAACTTCAACAATCCCATTGGTCCGTTCGAGATCGGCGTCCATGCGTTTGCAAGTTGCACGGCGCTCACGCAAATTTCTCTCCCTGCTTCCGTGAAGATCGTCGGCGACGGCGCATTCCTCGGTTGCACCGCGCTCGAGACCGTCACCTTTGCAGATGGAATGACGAAGCTCGAAACGATTGGGACGAACGCGTTCCAGGCGGCGAAGATCGCCGAGATCACCTTCCCCGAATCGGAGAACGGCATCGAACTCGGAAAGAACATCTTCAACAACAATAAAGTCGGCATCACCGTTCATCTTTCCGCTTCCGTGAAGTATCTGAACGGCTCCTTCGGCAACTGCACCCTTGCCGCGCTCACGCTGGACGATGAGAGCCCTTATTTCAAGCTCGTGAATTCGGTCCTCTACGACGCGGACGGCTCGATCATGTTGCTCGTCGGGGATATCGAAGGGGACGTCGTCCTCGAACTCGGCGCGATCGAGATCGCGGCAAACACGTTTGCGGGGCAGAAGGGCATTACTTCCGTTTACATTCCCGCCAGCGTGCTGACGATCGGCCCGAACGCGTTCAGCGGTTGCACGGGGCTCAAAACCGTCACCATCCAAACGAGCAGCGCGCTCACGGCGATCGGCGCAAACGCATTCCTCAACTGCACGAACCTCGAATCCATCAACTTGCAGGCAACGAGCCACATCGATCACTTGGGCGGAAACGCGTTCTCGGGTTGCGTCAAACTCAAAGAGGTAGACCTGAGCCGCAATACCGAACTCACGATCCTCGGGGCAAATACGGGGATCTCTTCGGGGAACGGCGCAGCGGGTAGCGTCTTCAAAGGCACGACCGCGCTCCAAACGGTGAAGTTGCCTTCTTCGGTCAACACCCTCGGCACGAGCGCATTCGAAAACAGCGGCATTACCGAGATCGACCTCTCCGCGCTCACAAACCTTGTGTATATCGCAGGTTCTGCGGGTACGCCTTCCGCGAGCGGCAGCACCGCATACAACACCTTTAAGGGATGCACAAATCTCGTTACGGTGAAGTTGCCCACTTCGGTGAGCACGATCGGCGCGAATGCGTTCCAGAACTGCACCTCGCTCAAAAACATCAATCTCGAAAACGTTGTCACGTTGGGTCAGTATGCCTTCTCGAATTGCGGATTCGAAACGTTGGATCTTCCCGTTCTGATCGTGGAAGGGCGTTGCACCACAACGACAAGCAATTCCAACATGGGGAAGAATGTTTTCGAGAAGAACACCAAGCTCAAAACGATCAACATTCCCGAGGGCGTCAATTCGCTCGGCGCATATGCGTTTACGGGGTGTACGGCGCTTACGGAAATCACCTTCCCCGCAAGTTTCGTCATGGCGAATGTCGACGCGTCGAACTCGTCCGGCTACGACGCATACCAGCACATGTTCGACGGCTGCACGAATCTTCAAACGGTCACATTCAAGTCCGCGATCGAAACGTTGCCCCGTCACATGTTCGCCAACTGCGGAAAACTGACGACCGTCGATCTTCCGAGCGCGAAAGCGATCGACCAGAACGCCTTTGAAAATTGCAGTTCGCTGCTTGCGTTCACCATCGGCGCGGGTACCGAAAATGTGGGAGCGAACGCCTTTAAGGGCTGTTCCAAACTCGCGACCTTGACGGTCGAATCGGGAGAAGTGGCGTTCGGCAACAACGCCTTCCAGAACAGCGGGCTTACCACGGTCAACTTCCCCGAAGATACGAGCAAGATGACCTTCGGCAACAACGTCTTCGACGGCTGCAACTTCACGACCTTCGAAGTCCCGAATGCCGCAAGCATCGGCACCTACTTCCTCGCCAACAACGAGAACTTGTCGCAAGTGACCTTTGCCGACGATTTCAGCTTGGAGAAACTTCCGAACTACATGCTTCAGAACAGCGTGAACCTCACGAGCTTTACCTTCCCCGACTGCGTAACGGATACGGGCTCGGGGATCCTCTCGGGAAGCGGGATCACCACGATCGACTTTAACAATGTCACCACGATCGGGCGGAACGCGTTCGAAAAGACTCCGATCCAAACGATCACGATCCCCGCTCAGATACAGGTATTTGCGGGGAAAGAGGGCTCCACGGCAGGCGGCAGGCAGTTCTATCAATGCAAACAGCTCACCACGGTCGTGTTCGAGGACGATTGCCAGCTTTCCTTGATCGAAGCATATGCGTTCGCCGAATGCGATAAGTTGCAGAGCGTGAAACTTCCCAAGAACCTGAAACAGATAGGCGAATATGCTTTCAGCAAAGACACTTTGCTCACTCAGGTCGACTTTAACGGCAACACGGTGTTCGAAGGATTTACAAGCTCCCATACCTTCGACGGGTGCACGGCGCTTGAAAACATCGAACTCCCCACCAGCATGAAGTACACGGGGTCCTACACCTTTGTCGGTACCAAACTTTCGAAGATCGATTGGAGCGGCATGAGCGGCTTGCAGGCGCTCGGCACTTCTTCGGCAACGCTTCCCACAAGCATGAGCAGCGGAAATCTGTTCCAGGACTGCACCGAGCTCACCGAAGTGAAGTTGCCCGAATCCGTCGTCTGGCTCAGCGGTCATCTCTTTGACGGCTGCACGAAGCTCGAGGGCTTTACCATTCCTTCGAAAGTGCAGGCTCTCGGTACCCAATTCTGCATGTCGCTCAGCGGCGCCGTCGTGCTTCCCGAAACTTTGAAGATCGTTGCATCGCAGGCTTTCGACGGGTCGCATGTCACATCGGTCGATATGAGCGCATGTACGAGTCTCCAATACATTGGGACTTCGAGTGCGACAACCAAAGTGACCGCCACAAATTATGCTTGCGGAGTGTTTGCGAACTGCGCCGACCTTACCGAAGTGAAGTTGCCTTCTTCGCTCCTCGCCTTCGGCAAAGAGGCGTTCAAGGGCGACGCAAAGCTCAAATCCGTCGACCTTCCCGAATCGCTCACCCTCATCGGCAACAATGCCTTCGAGGGAAGCGGGCTCGAACATGTCGAACTTCCCGCGGCGCTCGAGAAACTCGGAACGAATGTGTTCAAGGATTGCAAGAGCTTGAAGATGGTGTATATCCCGTCGGCTCTCAAAGTCGCCAAGACGACGAGCGGATTTGCGAGCACCGTCTTCGCGGGTTGCTCGGGCTACACGATCTACACCGACGGCGACGCCGAAGCGCTCAAAACAAGCTACACGTCCCTCAAAGACGCTACCGTCGTCGGCGGCACGACGCTCGAAGCGTACAAACAGTTGCTTGCTCCGTCCGAACAAACGGATGGTGAGTAATTTCCTCCTCCTCGGTTTTACCGAAAACAGAGAGAGCCTTCGCACCGCGGGGGCTCTCTTTGTATATTCATGTATATTTTTGGAAGCAAGCCCAGATGTTTCCGTATATTCATGCATATTTTTTGGAAAAAACGAAAGTTCTCTGAAACTTTCAAACAAAAAGTGAAAAGTAGGAGAAAATTTGTCGCGCGGGCGCGATATGCGGTTTGTTTTCTTGATAAAACGATTGTAAAATGTTATAATGTTAAAACGAATGATAATGTCGCGGTATAACGTCTTTTGCAAAAAGGAGGCGCGCTTATGAAGGAAGTTTTTCGGAAATATTATCGCAGGGTAGCCGCAGAGGGGGTCTTAAAGGCGCTCTTTATCGGGCTTGCCGCGGGGAGCGTCGTTCTCGCGCTCACCGAACTTCTTTCGTGGTTCTTCGGCTTTAAGGCGGGGCTCTATCTCGGGCTTGCGCTCTTTGCGGCGATCTCCGCGGGCGTCACGGCGCTTCTCTATTTCATGAAGTTCCGTCCCACGGCAAAGGAGATCGCCCGCCGCGTCGACGCACTCGGGCTCGAAGAGCGTCTGCTCACCATGACCGAGCGCGAAAACGACAGTTCGTACATCG
>CANRCY010000036.1 GCA_947629225.1 uncultured Clostridia bacterium
TGCCTTCGCGGACTTACCATTCGGACTGCGTTCTTTCTTTTTCGGCTCAGCATGACGCGGGCGGCTCAGCATGACGCTTTGATGTGTCCCCCCCCTCATAGGGGGGGGTAAAATAAGCGCAATTTTTTTATTTGAAAAGTATTGACATCTAAAATTTTTTGGTGTAAAATGAGAATCGCCATAATTTGGTGGCAAAAATAAAAAACTTTATTAGGGGGAAAGGAACTATGAAGAAACTCAGGATCGCTCTGACGTTTCTGCTCGTTCTCTGCTGTTCCGTCTGCTTGTTCGCTTGCAAGAAGACAGGGGACAACGGCGGCGCAAAGAACGTGTCGGAAATGTCGATCACCGGGGGGAAGCGTAGCTTTAAGGAAGGCGAGGCTTTCTCTGCGGGCGACGACTTGAAAGTCAAAGTGTACTATCAGGGGGACGATAACGAGTACGAACTCACGTCGGAAGATTACGAGATCGACTCTTCCGCCTACAACAAGGACAAGGCGGGGACGTACAACATTTACATCATCCCGAAGAACCAGCCCGAAAACCTTTGGGACGGACAGGAAGGCAGCGCCGACAACCGTTTCAAAAAGTCTTATCCCGTAAGCGTCGACCACAGCTGGACGGAAGGCGAACCGGGGAAATACACCTGCGCTTGCGGCGCGGTGCGTAACTCCTATCCCGAGCTCAACGACCAGTTCAAGTTTGTCGGTTGGGGCAACGTTGGGGAATATACGCGCGGCGCGGAAGGCAAGACCTATCCCGACGCAAAGGCTCCCATCGCAGGGGAAAATCACATTTCCTACGGCAGCCTCGTTGCAGGGCAGAGCTTGGAGCTCGTTCTCAAACTCTCCGCACTCAACAGACCTACATCTCTCGTTTATAACGAAAGCACGGGCGGCATCAATGGCGTAGAAATGTATGATACCCCTTTGATGGGCTTCCGTAACGGCGCGGTCGGGTTCATCCCCCGCGAAGATAACTACGTCATCGGTACGGCGGCAGGATTCGTCGCCGCGGCAGGCTCCAACATCCCGAGCGGCAACGGCGCTCCCACCGGGGGCACTGCCACCACGGAAAGCAATCTTTGGGACTTCTATTGTGAATTGAATCCCGCTATAATCAACGCTTCTACCGACTTTGTGGACAGCACCCTTGAGAATTGGTCCACCGTTGTTGTGACGTACGACTACCAGTCCGACGGCATCATGCGCATCAGCCATGAGCTTTACAGATTCAAGGACTACGATCCCGACGCCGAACCCGACACGACGATCACCTACACCGTCAAGGTTCCCGACGCGGCGTACGAAGTCGTTGTTTACGGCGAGAACTGCTCCTTCACGATCACTTCTGCCGAATTCATCGCGGGGCGCGCTCTGAAAGAGAACGGTCTCACCATCCCTCACGGACCCGACGCTGTCTATCAGCCCGCAGGGAAACTCTTCGATACGACGGGTCTCGAAACGAGAGCCGAATTCACCGACGGCGGCGTGATCGAAGATTCTTACAACGCATACGCTTATCGCGACATTACGCCCGATCCTACGGACGAAGTGCCCGATCCTCAGCCTGTTAAGACGAAGATCAATCTTTCGACCGACGTTTTGACTGCCGACATGTACGACTTCTGCGTCGAGTTCAACGGGCAGACCGCTTGGCTCACCAAGGACGGACAGGAATCCACCGCAGACAACAAGACCACCAACCAGACGATCACCGTCGTTCCCAACGTCATCACGGGCGCAACGACGACCCCGATCAAGAGCGGCGAAGTCACCTATGACGCACCCGCAGTCGAATACGACTATGCGGTCACCAAATCGCATGACTATATCCGTCTCGTTGCAACGGGCACTGCCATGAAGGCAACTGCGGCTCAGAGTGAAAAGCTCGGCGGCAGCACCCACTTCATCGCGTTCAAACTGCTCACCAACCTCACGGCAGACGGCATTGCGGATACCCTTTCCGCAACGGGCACGAACATCTCCGTGATCGCCAAGAAGGTAGGGACCACGGTCGACGTGATCGTCGGCGTTAAGGCAGACTATGCCAAGACGTTCGATCTCACGTTGAAGGACGAGACCAAGATCCAGATCGATCTCAGCGGGCTCGAAGAACTTCCCGCAGTCGGCGCAGAGATCACGCAGTCCGACTTCTATCTCGACATCGGCGGCACCTACACCGTGAAGTACAGCGGGTTCAGCGGCTCCGCGGACGCTCTGAAACTTTCCATCGGCAGCAAGACCGAAACCGTTGCGAATATCAAAGAAGCCATTAAGGGCGAATATGCGGAAGGCGTCACTCCCGACAGAGATACTTTCTTCCGTGGGAACGACTCGCAGTATATCGTCGGGATCGACGATACGGACGGTCTCACCGTCACCTATTGGCTCGCGGCTCCTCAGATCGGCAACCTCACCGTCAACCAGATCGCTCCCGAAGTGACCTTGCGCGACGCGGACAACAAGGTGCTCGCCTCCGCGACCCTCACCTATCGTTTGCTTGTGAAGAGCGCGACGAACATCGGCACGGATGACGAACCCGTCTACGTTGTCCCGAGCGACAACAGGCTCATCGTTTATGCCGTGAAGGAAAGCGAGAACCTTGAAAACGGTCTCGGCTTTGCGGCAACGCTCAACATCGAGCATACCAAGCAAGCCGCCGAAGAATATCTCACGTTGCTCTTCAACGTCGGCGTTACCGTTGCAGACGGCGCGGCGACATGGGCAGATGAGAACTTGCTCACGAAGGCAAGCACGGCGAAGGTCATCCCGTTCGGCACGATGAACGATGCGACCGACTACGATACGGGCGCGATCCTCATCGCAAACCTTTCCCTCACCGCACTCGGCGTGAGAGCAGACGACACCACGGCACAGTTCCGCTTCACCGCGAACGAGAACACGGAAGAAGGGCAAGAGACTTACACGATCTATTCCGTGACCGAAAACACGATCACGAGCACGGAGAAGACGCCCGACACTGAACGTGTGAACGTTCATACGGGTAGCTGCGTTGCCGACGATGTGAAGGCATATCAGGACGGCGACTTCTACTACGGCGCGCTCATCAAGTACGCAACGGGCGCTCATACCTTCCAGGGTTATGCAGAAGGCTCGACCACCGATACCTGCAAGGTCTGCGGTGCGGTCATCACCAAGGTCGTAGAAGGCAGTACCACTTACGAATACACCGTTCTTGACGAAAAGAACATGGCTACCTTCACGAACCGCCTTACGACGGATGCAGCCGCTTGGTGGGACGTCAACCAGAAGATCGGCGTCAGAGATTTGGGCGAGGGCGACTTCGTTATCACCTATGCTTGGGATCAGGTCGACGCGAACTATGCTTCCGACGGCGCGATCACGCTCAGCGGCACGAAGACGGAAGGCTCCGATCTCCGCAAACGCTTCCTTGAACCCGCTACCGATGAAGGCTTCAAAGCTCTCGAGGTGGGCAAGGGGCTCATCGGCGAAGGCGGCACGATCAACTACAAGCTCTTCGACAAAGACGGCGCGGAAGTCACCTATAACGAAGACTTTGCAGCTCTCGAAGACGGAAGATGGCTCGGCAATTACAAAGTAACGGCAGTCCGTCTCGGCACGACCCTCTATGTCTATGAGAAAGTCGTCACCTCGGATAGGACCTTCACCTCCGAACTCGTCATCACCAAGTTCACCACCGAGGCGCTCACCGTTTGCTTGTGGGGTAGCCCCGCTTGGTGCGGCGAAACCGTGAAGTGCGATATCGGTACCGTCAAAACCACGACAACGGGAATTACCGATATGGTGATCGGTGCGGAAGATTGCAGTGCCGCTTACACCGCAGACACTCCTCTTTGGACAATGGGCTTTACGGCAGGGATGAAGGTCACGGTCAAGGGCAAGCACAACTCCGCAGGTGCGGGTGCTTATACCACTGCGCTTGCATACCTCTACGGCTTGAACGACGAGGGCGAGCGCGCGGCAGGCGGTACGAACTTCCGTATGGACTATTGGGTCAACGGTGCGGATGAAGGCGACAATCAGAATGAGAAACAACCCTGTAACGTTGCGGCGTATAACTTCTCGATCATGAAGGGCGTTTGGTTCGATGATACCAATCAGAGCTCCGACTGGTTTGGAAATTACAGCAAACTCTATGTCGGTAAAGATCTTGACGTGACGATCACTTGGGACTGGACGAAAAAGTCGCAGATCGTGATCAGCTACACGATGGTTGGTAAGATCGAAGGTGCGGACGCTGTGTTCCACATGGACTACACCATCAAGGCGATGAGCGGAAATCTTCCCACGAACCTCGAAATTGGTCTCGGCACCGACCACGCTTGCTACAAGGTTACGGAAATGTCCGTTTTGAAGTAAACGATCTTTGCTCATTGTGAGCGAAAAAAGCCACCGAAAACAGGAAACTGTTTGAACCAAAAGAAATCCCGCTCCCGCGGGATTTCTTTTCGCCCTCTTTGCCCCCTCCATCGGAGGGGGATTAAGGGGGGTGGGCATTGTCATGTCGACCGAAGTGGAGACATCTCTACCTTATTCTAATCACGTCATGTTGAGCGAAGGCGTAGCCGAAGTCGAAACATCTCTACATTATAAAGTGGACACCCTTCGACAGGCTCAGGGTGACGTATTTGAGATTTTTCGACTTCACTTCGTTCCGCTCGAAATGACAGTATTATGTCATGTCGACCGCAGTGGAGACATCTCTACCTTGTTAAAATCACGTCATGTTGAGCGAAGGCGTAGCCGAAGTCGAAACATCTCCACATTATAAAGTGGACACCCTTCGACAGGCTCAGGGTGACGTATTTGAGATTTCTCGACTTCACTTCGTTCCGCTCGAAATGACATTAAGTCTTTTTATAAAATTTCCCAAATTCACTGCGAAAATCGTTTGACAAGCCCTCGCTTTTTTGATATACTTTCTTTACGCACCAAAAGGGGTGTAATTTTTTTGTATGGAGTTTTCTCACCATGGCAGTTAAATCCACAAGGCTCAAAATTACGTTCGAGTGTACGGAATGCAAAAACCGCAATTACGACAGCTTCAAGAACAAGAGAAACGATCCCGACCGCCTCGAACTCAAGAAGTACTGCCCAACCTGCAAAAAACATACCGTTCATAAGGAATCCAAGTAATTCCACGGAGAATGATTATGGCGAAATCCAAAGATCTCGAAACCGAGAAGAAAGAGAAAAAAGAAAAAAAGCCCGAAGAACCCCAAAAGGCGAAAAAGCAAGATAAAAACAAAAAGCCCAACTTTTTCGTGCGCCTCGGCAAGAAATTCAAAGAGACTTTTTCCGAGCTCAAACGCGTTACTTGGCCTACCTTCCCGCAGGCGCTCAAAGCAACGGGCGTTGTCATCGTCATCGTGCTCATCTTCCTTGTCGTCGTCACGGGCGTAAACTACGGCTTCTCCGCCCTCTTAAACCTCTTGACCTAAAACAGGAGATCATTTATGGCTATCAAAGATACCGTCCCCCAATGGTATATTCTGCATACCTATTCGGGGTACGAGGCTATGGTGAAAGATTCGCTCTTACGGCTCATCGAGAACAATAACCTCTCCGACAGCATCGTAGACGTTAAAATCCCCACCGAGCAGACAATCGAAGAGAAGGCGAACGGCAAAAAGAAGGTCGTGGAGCGCAAACTCCTGCCTTGCTATGTCTTCATCAAAATGATCTACTCCAATCAGCTTTGGTACCTCATCACCAATACGAGAGGGGTCACGGGTTTTTGCGGTCCGCAAGGGAGACCGATCCCCATGAAAGAGGACGAGATCCGCAAAATGCGCCTCGAAGAATTCGTTGTAGACGCTGACTTTAAGGCGGGCGACCGCGTTTCGATCGACAGCGGTCCTTTGGAAGGGTTCATCGGCACCATTGCGTCCGTCAACGACGAGGCGCAGCGTGCCAAGGTCGAGATCGTCATGTTCGGCAGAAACCAAGAAGTCGAAGTCGAGTATATCCAAATGACGAAGATCTCCGATACCGCCGTCGAAATCCCCAAAGAGGAAGAATAACGCTTGTTGCTCGGCGCTTGGCGCTTGGACAAACGTCTGACGCCTTGCCCACCCCTTGAGGGGTGGGTGGCTTGCCGCAACGGCGGCAAGACGGAAGGGGTGTCGTCAACCAAACACCCCCTCAGTCACTTCGTGACAGCTCCCCCTCAAGGGGCAGCCAAGGAAAATAAATTACCGATTCGGCGATAACACTTCAACGTGTTTTCGATAGAGTGGGAGGCGGCAAAACTCATCGCCGCCGCAGAAACCACAGAAGGAGTAAAAATGGCAAAGAAAATTACCGCAGTCGTGAAGCTTCAGCTTCCCGCAGGGAAAGCCACTCCCGGTCCCCCCGTAGGTTCTACGCTGGGTCCCCACGGGATCAATATCCCCGGCTTTACCAAAGAATTCAACGCAAAAACCGCCGCGCAGGACGGGCTCATCATTCCCGTCGTCATGACGATCTATGCGGACCGCTCTTTCACGTTCGTCCTCAAAACGCCGCCCGCACCCGTCCTCATCAAAAAGGCGCTCGGGCTCGAGACCGCTTCTTCCACCCCCAACAAGGTGAAAGTCGGCAAACTCACCAAGGCGCAGGTAGAGGAGATCGCAAAGACGAAGATGCCCGATCTCAACTGCTCTTCGCTCGAAAGCGCGATGAGCATGATCAAGGGCACCGCCCGCAGCATGGGCGTTACGGTCGAGGAATAAGGAGGGTCATATCATGGGAAAGAAATATGTAGACAGCCTGAAATCTTATGACCGTTCCAAGCAATACACTCCCGACGAAGCCCTCGGCATCGTCATCGAGAATGCAAAGGCGAAGTTCGACGAAACCGTCGAGCTCCATGTAAAGCTCGGCATCGACCCCCGCCAGGCAGACCAGCAGGTCCGCGGCGTTCTCGTCCTTCCCAACGGCACGGGCAAGACCAAAAAGGTCCTCGTCATCGCCAAGGGCGAGAGAGCGGACGCGGCGCAGGCGGCAGGCGCGGATTTCGTCGGCGCGGAAGAAATGATCCAGAAGATCCAGACCGAGAACTGGTTCGGGTTCGACGTCATGATCACCACCCCCGATATGATGGGCGTTGTCGGTCGTATCGGTAGGCTCCTCGGTCCCAAAGGCTTGATGCCCAACCCCAAGTCGGGCACGGTCACCATGGACGTCCAGAAGGCAGTTGCCGAAGTCAAAGCAGGTAAGGTCGAGTACCGTCTCGATAAGACGGCGATCATCCACTGCCCGATCGGCAAAAAGTCTTTCGGCAAGGAGAAGCTCCTCGAAAACTTCACCGCGCTCATGGAAGCCATCGTAAAGGCAAAACCCGCCGCCGCAAAAGGGCAGTATTTGAAGAGCATCGCGCTCACGAGTACCATGGGTCCCGGCGTAAAGGTAAATTATTCCAAGATCTGAGGAAAAACGCTTGACGGATTTCTCTCGGTTTGGTAAACTGTAACCGTAAAACATTCTATACCGCAGACAACGGGTGCGCATTTCCGCTCAATATCCCGTCGAGGTAAAGGAAAGTTCTTCCGAATGCGAAAAACTGCTCCGTACCCGTCTGCGGTACGGAGCTTTTGCTTTCCCGCAAGGAAAGCGCAAAATCGGGCGTTAAAGCCTAATGGAGGATTTCAATGTCGGCTAATTTTGAAGCAAAAAAAGTCGTCGTAGAGGAGATCAAAGAGAAGATCGGCGCAAGCAAGTCCGTCCTCATCGCCCATTACGACAGACTGACCGTCAAGGAAGTTACCGACCTCCGCAACAAGTTCCGCGAAATTTCCTGCGAGTACAAAGTGTATAAAAACACCCTTGTCCGCAAGGCGTTCGACGAGCTCGGCGTGAAGGATTTCGATAACGACCTCAACGGCGCGACGGCATTCATTTTCTGCCCCGACGAGACGAGCGCGTGCTCCTCTCTTGCGAAGGCAGTCAAGGAGACCCCCGCGCTGGCGGACAAGATCGTGCCCAAGTGCGCCTATGTGAGCGGCGCATATGTGGACGCGGAAGGTGTCAAGAAACTCGCGGCGATCCCTTCGAGAGAGGTGCTCATCGCAAAGATGCTCGGCTGCTTGCAGTCGCCGATCGTGAACCTTGCGTTTGTTTTGAAGGCAATCGCAGACCAAAAATCATAATTTTATTCGGAGGTAATCTAAAATGGATGTTCAGAAATTTATCGAAGAAGTCAAGGGCATGACGGTTGTCGAACTCAATGACTTTGTAAAGGCTTTGGAAGAAGAATTCGGCGTGAGCGCGGCGGCTGCTGTTGCAGTCGGCGGCGGTGCGGGCGCAGGCGCGGCGGAAGCGGCTCCCCAGGAAGAGGAAAAGACGGAGTTCGATATCGTTCTCAAAGAGATCGGTGCGAACAAGATCGCGGTCATCAAAGCCGTTCGCGAATTCACGGGTCTCGGGCTTGCGGAAGCGAAGAAGGCTGTCGAGGCGCTCGGCGTCTTGAAGGAAGCCGTTCCCAAGGCAGACGCAGAGGCTGCTCTTGCAAAGCTCAAAGAAGCGGGCGCAACTGCGGAACTCAAATAAGGTTTATCGAATCAAAAAAGCCGCTCATACCGAGCGGCTTTTTGCTATGTTAAAGTTTCATTCCCGTCATTTCGACCAAGCGTAGCGCGTGGAGAAATCTCAACAATATTTAATAAGGAATAGATTTCTCGACAAGCTCGAAATGACATAATTAGAATCAGGTAGAGATGTCTACTTCGCCCTACGGGCTCGCCCCGCGCTTGGAGAAACAGAACAGCGCGCGGGACGACTGCGGCTAACGCCTCCGCTCAACATGACGTGATTTACAGGGCGCGGGTCGCACCCTGCCCGAATCCTTTTCGGTTATTTTATCCGCATGCCTGTTTCGTCGACGATCCCCAAAAGATAGTCTACCGACACATCAAAATAAAGAGCAAGCATGATCAAGTCGTCCATGCTCGGTTCTGTGTAAGCGGTTTTCCAGTTGGAAAGTTTTTGTTTCGGAATATGCAGTTCGCCGCATATCGCATTTTGTGTTTTTCCGCTCTCGCCAATGAGCTCACTCAATCGATCCGCAAATTTATTTCTCATTAACTCATTTTGTACCAAAAATTGGGACGCAATGCTTGACAGTCCTAATTTTTAGGACTATAATTATGCTATCAAAAACACAGGAGGATGGTATGAAAAAGAGAAGAATATTGGCGGTAGCGGTTGCGGGCGGCTTGCTTGCAGGCGCGGGTTTGGGGTTCGGTGCGTGCGGAGAGGGGAAGGGAGATGATTACGTCGGAACGGTTTCCTCTCAAACCTTTCAGAGTGCGGAAAGCGCGGCGGTAGGATTTCTTGCCGAGGAAGTGAGCGGCGAACAGTTTACTGCAACTTATGTCGGGTACTCCAAAGAGTCCGAATTAAGCAAAGGTGCGCAAAAGAAGCTCGCATTGGGCGAGTATTCCGCCAATTTGCAAACCGCGGAAAAGGGTATCGTGGAATACGTCGAGAGCGATTCTTCCGACACGGTCAAAAGGGCGGTCTATATCCTCACTTATGCGGACGGTAGCGTCCGCTATGAAAGTCCGTTGCCCGAGATCGGAGAGTCTCTGACCGCGAGCTACTATGCCCGCTTTTTCGACCTTGAAAAATATAAAAACTTAACTTATTTGGCGCACTTCCAATATTATAGCGGCGAATTCAGCAGAAACGGGTCCCTTCCTACGCCCTACAATCTGCTTCTTCCCCATTTCTCTGTATGCCCCGAATATCGTTACGACACCAATAACGGCAGTTTTATTTTTCAATTTTCCGACCACGAATTTTTTGTGGCAAATTCTCTCAGTCGGGGGAAGGGAGTTCTCGATTGCGCGGATTGGAGCGTGTATATCGATTTCGATACGGGAAAGGAGGCTGCCAAGGGAAGTAACGGGTGGACGGTGAAATCGCTCGACGACCCCGCTTCCCGCAGGGAGGAGCTTTGGGACGCGGCAATGAAAGAAGCCTTGCCCCTTCATCCCGACGGCGGAGCTTATTTCGGCGGGCTGAGCGGAAAAAGGCGTGGCGTCGATCACAGTGATTTTATCAAGACCGAGAATGGGTTTGAATTGGATCCCGCAAAAACAGAGAAAGGGCAGGAATATACCGTGGAGACCTCGGGAGAGTACATCGTCCGTGCGAGATACGATTTCTCGCTGAGTAAAACCGATTACGGATATGCCATTTATCAGTTGAGCGATTTCGGCAAGACGAAGATCGAAGTACCTCCCCGTCTCAAAGAAGTTTTGTAAAAAACGGGTTTTCCGCACTGTGCAAGACGCAAGAGGGCGAAAATTTCTCCAAACCCCCCGAAAATGCTTTGACATTCTTTTCCGAATGTGCTATTCTATGAAAGACGTCCGCGAGGAATTGCGCTCTCCACGCATCTCTTGGCGGAACGCGAATATTTCCATAGGAGGATAAACGCAAATGGAAAAGAACGAGATCATCAAAAAGTACGCGCAGCACGAGGGTGACACGGGTTCTCCCGAGGTGCAGATCGCGCTCCTCACCGAACGCATCAATCACCTCAACGAGCACTTGCAGATCCACAAGCACGACAATCACTCCCGCCGCGGTCTTTTGAAGATGGTCGGCAAGCGCCGCGGTCTTTTGGACTACCTCAAAGCAAAAGATATCGAGCGCTACCGTTCGATCGTGGCGGCTTTGGAACTCAGAAAGTAAGAAAAAAGGGCGGCGGGTCGTTCCGCGCCCTCTTTTTTTATCGCTCCGTGTCGGTCGGCGGCAAAGGAGCACAAGAACAGAAAAGAATAAGGAGTAGAAAAATATTATGACACCCAATTACAGAGAATTCAAATTTACGGTAGGCGGAAAAGAAGTCACCGTGGAGACGGGCAAATACGCCGAGCAGACGAACGGTTCCTGCGTCGTCCGCTGCGGCGAGACCGCCGTCATGGTCAACGTCTGCATGTCTCCCACCCCGCGCGAGGGGATCGACTTCTTCCCCCTTCAAGTGGACTATGAAGAGAAGATGTACGCCGTCGGCAAGATCCCGGGCGGCTTCAAGCGCAGAGAGGGCAGAGCCTCCGATAAGGCGATCCTCACTTCCCGCCTCATCGACCGTCCTCTCCGCCCCCTCTTC
>CANRCY010000037.1 GCA_947629225.1 uncultured Clostridia bacterium
TTGCCTTGAGGAATTGATTTGATTGCACTTTTGAGTTTGCATAAATCAAAAAATTGTTCCTCTTTGAACCAATATCTGATGCGTACATTCGCTTCACCATAAGCATATTGGGCTTCATCCTTTGCGTAAAAACTGCAAATTGAAGCAAAATGTTCATCCAATTTCTTTTTGTCATAGCTATAGGTTTTAGCTTTCGTAATCAAGGTGGCTACAGGATTTATATCACAACCCCAAAAATCGACATTGCATATTTTAGCTTCTAGCGCAACCGTCCCGCATCCACAAAATATATCGGATACGGTTCTTACTTGAATTCCATTTTTACCTGCCAGATGAATTGCCTTGCCCGCGATAAAAGCAGGAAACTTTGCAGGATAAGCATGAATGCTATGCATTTTAAGCTCTGGTTCGTCGCCAAGATTCCAATAATCTTCAATCTGAACTTGAGATATATCGTATCGAAGAGCTTCTTCGAGCGAATGGATAAAAGTCGGCATAATCTATATTACTCCTTCAAGATCATTAAAACTCATCTGATAATTTTGCATCGGAAATTCTCTATTCTATATACTCTCAAATAAATATACGTTGCTATTTTTCTTCATTTCCTTACGAAGCCCCTCTGTATAACCCGCTGTGCTGAAAATAACATATTGGGCATTCATTGCTCCTGTCAATTGAATTATGGGATCGGTTTTTACTTGTAAATCATGCAATACGGACAGTCCCTTCGGCGATTCGGTGTATTTGCACTCTCCTAATACAAGATTCTTCCCTGCAATGTCCATTGCAACAATGTCAATCTCCCCCGTCTTTGTTCCCCAATACCTGCCCACTTTATCAAAATGGAACCCCCATCTGTTTGCTGCAGAAAGCTCCCACATCTTGTCCCTGCACACATCCTCATAAACAAACGAGGCAAAATTTTGCACAAAGCCTTTTTTTATCTGCGACAAAACATAATCAACCTCGCCTTTTTCCAAATAAGCTCTATATGGGTACACAAACTTGAACCAAAATGCAATGTAGTTGTCCGTAATGCGATACAGCCCGCTCTTGCTCTTTTCGGGAGCCGACTCGGTAACCGGAACCTCCCGCTCTACAAGGTCGAGATCCATGAGCACTTTGAGATACTTTGTCAGATTCGTCTGTTTCACTTCGAGGAAAGCGGCGATTTCGGAAAGTTTTCTGTTCCCCATAGCAATTGCCTTAATGAGCGAAAAATAACTGCCGATTTCGCTTACTTCTTTCTGCAAGAGGAAATATGGCTCTTCATAGAGAAAGCTCTGAGTGTTTAAGATATTTTCTCTGATTGCCGAATAGATATCATCATATCCTTGAAAAGTTTCGATATACTTCGGAACTCCCCCCGTCACCGCATAAAAGGGCAGCAATTCGTTGTCGCTCTTTCCCTCATAAAACTCATGGTAGTGCTGAAACGGAATTTGTTTTAACTTTATCTGCGCCGTTCTTCTGCCGTATAAGGGACTACCGTAGTCGAGCGTCTGTGACTTCATGAGCGACACAAGGGAACCGCATAGAACAAGCATGATATCGGCATCTTTCAGCATCGTATCCCAAATCTTTTGCAAAACAGACGGGAATGCCGAATTTGATTGCCCGATGTATTGGAATTCATCAAATACGATGACCTTTTTGCTTTCTGTCTTATGCGACAATAATGTTTTGAAAACGGTAAACCAATCCACAGATGCGGCACGAAGCAATTCATTGCCAGTAAACTCCGCGACCTGTGATTTGAAGTAATTCAGATTTTGGAGCTCCGATTCTTCGGTAGCAAGAAAATAAATTGAATCAGTATGCGACTTTAAGAACTCGGTCAAAAGAGCCGTTTTGCCGACACGCCGTCTTCCGTAGACAACCACCAATGAGGATTCGCTCGAATCATATTGCTTTTCAAGTGTTTCCAACTCTTTTGTGCGATTTACAAATTTTTGCATCTTACACCTCGCAATGTCTTGCCTATATTATACTCCAAATTATAATAATTGCAAGCATATTTCAAGAAAAAAATCATGCCCCACTAAAAATAACGGCGGGAAATTCGGAAATTTCCCGCCGCGAAAATCTTATTCTTTCCTGATTATTCTACTACCCACACAAAACGTTCGGTAATGTTCCCTCTATATGTACGGTGGACTTGCTCGTGCCGAAATGAGCGGCGCATGCGCGCACCGTACAGCCCGTTTTCGCGATATACTCTCCGTTCCTTTTTGCCCGCTCCTCGATCCCGTTCCACATAAACCGCCCCCATCCCGCTTTTTGTCGGGATAGTTATGATTATGTCGAACAAAGGAAGAATATGCGGCGGCGCGGGACGAAAGTCCCGCGCCGCCGTTGTAACAGCTCCGACAAGGACCACCGAAAAGACTGCCGCACCCGCCGACACTCCTATCTGCGGCGGGTAAAACCCTATTTTTGTGCTATTTCGTACAATCTTTTATAAATTTCCATGGAAATCCTGCGGGGAGAGGGGCTGCTGAATACTTCGGCGATCGCCTCGGCGACGCATTCCTGCGGAGAAGCGGTTGCATATCGGCTGAGCCCCTGTGCAAGCTCTTCCGAAGAATACTGCGCCAAAAATGCCGTGCCCTCGGGCGAAAAGGAAAAGAGGCACATTTCATCGACCATGTGCCCGATCTCATGGTAGGCGACCGATTCGAAGCTGTTGCACCCCTTTGGATGAAAGCCGATCTGTTCGTTCTTTCGAATTACGGATAGCGCATTGAGATAGGCAAGGTCTTTCCCGTCTACGCCGTCAAACAGCAAGCCGTTGCATATCCCGCCCATAGAGACATAGGCGGAAAGAGACATCATATCGTCTTCCCAAAGTTCTTTGCAGAGCTCGACGCCGAACTTCCCGAACGTCCTTGCCATGGATTCGTCGAAAATCTCTTGCAGACCGACCTCTCGGATGCATTCCATATCGCCCTCCCCCATTCTTGCGAGGAATGCCTCGTAGCTCCGATAGGAGCCGACATAGTTCAGCCGACCCGCCAATTTCGGAAAGCGGCAAAGCGCGTTCAAGAGGATATGCAGTACTTTCCGCGCGATGTATTTGTCGATCCCGGAGAGCTCGATTTTGTCGCATAACCGATATTCTCTTGCGATGTTTTCAAGTTCCGCCGTTGTTGCGGCTTCTTCGATCTTGCTATAGATGAGGGCGGCTTCGCTCCCTTTGCCGAAAGAACGGTCGAGCCTTGCTTCGAGCAATGCACCCTGCTCATCGGTCAATTCCATTTCAAGTTTTGCCATTGTAAAAACTCCTTTTTTAATCTGTATTCTGTGCGGCAAGACACTGTCCCAGAGGCAAAATCTGTTGGAACAGGACCGTCTTTTTATCGGTCAGATCGCCGTCCATGTGATAGTGCCCGAAATACCAATGCCTGTAGGTTACGATGTCCTCGAAATTGGAGAGCATTTGATTTTCGGGATAGACGCTCATTTGATATATTCTTGTCCTTAGCGGCGGATACCAAAGCCCTTTCTCGTCGCAGGAATGCGTGACGATATAATCCACCGTGTTGTTGTGACGCTTGAGGTTGGCAAGCCCCTCATCGAGCTCCTCAAAACTCGGCATCTCCCGCGCCCACCAGCCGAGATGCTCTTGCCGCATATACCTGTCAACACTTGTCGCGCCGCCGAAGGTGAAGATCGTTTGTCCCTCGATCTCGAATACCTGCCCGCGCATGAGATGAATGACGGTCGGCTTGATAAAATGCACCTTCCCACCCTTCCACATCTCTACGGGATAAGCGTCAAGCAGGTCGAAATTCTCGTGATTGCCGTCGATGAAGAGCACGGTAAACGGAAGCTCTTCATAGAAGCGAAGATCTTTCTCCAATGTTTTCGCATCCCATACCGCGCCGAAATCCCCCGCAATGATCATGTAGTCTTTCTTCGTAAGCTCGGAATGCGCATCTGCGAAATAAAGTAGCTTCACAAAATCGTATTGACCGTGCGTATCGCCTGTGATATAAATCATACCGTTTCCGTCCTTTTGGATAGATAGAGACAGTTCGTCTCAAATCCGAATTTTTCATAGAGCCGCCGTGCTTTTGTATTGGGAGCGAACACCTCGAGCTGCGTGTAGGCACACCCAAGCTCTGCAAAATATTTTTCCGCGGCGGCGAGAAGTGCCATCCCGATTCCTCTGCCTCGCTCCCTTTCGGTTACAACCAAATCGCTGATGAAACCAATCTTCGGACAAGAAGTGGTGATGTCCTGTTCCCCGCCTCCTTGGAATATCTTGCAAACGACGAGTCCCAAAACGCCTTCTGCACTACGAGCCAAAAACATCTTTCCTTCGTGCTTTCCGATCTCGCCCATGAGATACGCAAAGTAGTCCTCGCGGTAGTTGTCTTTTAAGACGATGACTCCCCTGTCGTCCAAGGATGCAAGATAGGTTTGAAGTTCAACGAGAAGATCTTTGACTCGCTCTCGATCCGCTTCCGCGTATGCGACCACATCGACGCCTTGGGGAACGGTGACGGCATGTACTTGCTTCTGCATGTTTCTCTGCGTTTCGAAAAAATCGATGAGAGAATCATCGTCGAGAGACGGCTGTCCCGCGCGATTAAATGTCCATGCGGTTTTGAAATAATCCGCCCACTCTGCGTTGCTGAAATACAGCCTATCCCCGTTCTTCATATAGATTACGACATAAGGTCTGAGCAATTCTTCTTCCCGCCGAAAACGGATCATCCAAAAATCCTTTGCGGTATACGGCGTTTTGCACAGCCTTCCGTCGTGAAGGGCGATATGAAAAAATCCGTCCGAAAAGAACATTTCTCCGTCTTCGCTCTCGTCTTCACCGACTTCGCCCACATAGCAGTCAAAAGCGTTTTCAATGCATGCGCGCAATTTCTCGGTAATTTCTTTCTCCGTCATATTATCTCTCCTTTTTCCAGATCGTTTTTTCCGTGGCTCATTGCTTCAAATCGCACAGCTCGATTCCGAGAACGCCGTATTGCCGCTCTTGCTCTGCCGAGTAGTACCGATACATACGATCGACCGCAACTGCCGAAGGCACGTCCGCAAACCCCGCCTTTTCAAGCATATTCGGCGTCTCGAAAAGTTCCGCAAATGTCGGCGCACGATAGAGTCCTTTCACGCGCGCACGAAGCCGTTTCGACCGATCCTCACGGTAAACACGATAACATCCCCCTCGCGGATTGCACGGCGTTTTTCGTCATACAGCCGCACCTCCACCGTCTTTTTCCCGCTCCGTATCTGCTCAAACGGCAAATCCGCAAGGTGCATTTCTTTCATCTTTTTCACTCCTTTTTTGTAAGATCGCGGTACCCTCTATGATAGTTCCGCAACGGTCTCTTGTCAAGCCGAAAGCCGAAAATCAGGTTCACTTCTTGCCGAAGCGGCGGTTAAACTCTTCCATGGTAAGCAGAACTTTTCTTCCCTCTTTCAGGGAGCCGAGCGGGGTGATAAAACCTTTCTCTTCCATCCACTCGAACATCAAACCGATCATATTGGGACTGCAACCGAATGCTGCGTGGAGATCGATGATGCTCACCTTTTGCGTTCTTACTATGTATTCGAGCGCCTCGATAAATTCCGCGGGGACCGCTTCCCTTTTGTTTGCTCCGTCGGGCAGGAGGTCCCCGATACGAGAAACGCGCTCCATGGCGGAATAGAGACGGAAAAGGCAGGCAAGCGTCCGCTCCGCCGAAGGAACTTCGACGCAAAGTTTTTCGTCTATAAACTCTGCCCCGCTTTCGGCGGCAATCCGCTTCGCTTCTTCGCGCACGTTGGGATTAAGTTCAATCCGTTCTTCCAAACTGCAAAGCGTTGCGCCCTGATCGCAGACATAGACCTTTTCGTTGCACGGGAACAGCTCGAATTTTGCGTCCGTGTTGCAGAGGTCGACGCCCAAAACGGAAATGATATAATCGTTTTCTTTTTTTACCTCGACGCTGTCCGTGATGCTGTCGAAAATGTTTTGGCACAAGTCGGAGTCGGGTTGCGCTCCTTCATCGTCCGCGCTGCTCTCCCCGCACTCGTTCCCGTCGGCGGTTTCGTCGTCATCATCATCGTCGTCATCGTCGTCATAATTTTCGAGCTCTTCTTCCAGTCTTCTGCGCAATTCCTGTCTGCGCGCTTCGAGATAGGATTTTCTGTGCTGTAAAAGCGCCTCGTGCGCCCGCGCGGTGTATACGTCGTCATCATCGTCGTCATCATCGTCGTCATCATCGTCGTCATCGTCGTCTTCCGAATCTTCGTCGCCGTAATCCAAGCCCAATTCTTCGAAAAGTTTTTTTCTCTCCGCTTTCTCTTGTTCCCAATCGACGGCAGTCCACTCGGAATGGATCAGATCGTTAAGTCCGAACGCTTGCTCGCGCTCCTCCTCGTCGCCGACATCCGCCAATGAGATCGCGGCTTGCCGAAGCGTCGCGATATCCACAATGATGCTGTAAAGACCCTCGCAGACCTCACGGACAAACCCCTTCTTTTCCAGGTTTTTCAATGTCTCCGTAACCTTGGGAACGCCGACGACGTTCTCGGTCACTTCGCTGAGCATCTTTCGGAGTTCGTCCGTGGAAATTGTTTTTTTGCCCTTGTTCAGCTTATCGAGCATGAGCCAAAACACTACCGCTTCATATTTGGATTTCATGATCTCTCCTTGTTCAATATATTTTGTAAATCCGTATGATCGAGGTTGACCTTTTCGAGAAGCGCTTGCGCCACCGCCCGAACGGATTCGCGCTCGGCTTCTATGATGGACCGCGCCCGCGCGCATTGGACCTTGATCAGGTGCGTTACCCGCCGCATGACCCACGGCGTCTCCGAACGTTTCTCCCGATCGATATAAACGGGCAGACTTTCGTCCATTCCGTAGTCGCAGACCATATTCATTGCGAGCTCGGTCGCCCCTTTCAGGTCGCTGCTCGCCCCGGAAGTGACGCCCGCCGCCCCATAGAAAGCGATCTCGGCTTCCCTGCCCGCCATCATGATCGCGATGCGGTTCAAACACTCTTCGCGGGAGAGCGCATTTGTGCTCTCGTCGCCGTAGTACACATACCCGCCGTAACCGCTTCGCGCGCCGATGGTCGCATAAGACGGCATAAGACCAAGCGCGGCGGCGACAACGGCATGCCCCGCTTCGTGGATCGCAGTTTGCTTCATCCCCCGCTCGTCCTGTTTCTTCCTCTCGCCGTCCGCATACTTTTCGAAGGCTTCATTGATGAGCGCGTCCGTGACCGCTCCGCCCCCCTCGCCGTATGCCTCCCGCAGCGCATTTTGGAGCACGTTGTCGAGCTCGCCGAACGTCCAACCGATCGACCGTCCGGCAAGGTTTTCGGTCATACGGGGCGACACCTCGCTCTCATAGCGCACGAGGCGGTCGGCAAGGAATCTTCTGCGCGTTTCGAAATCGGGCAATTCGAAGTGGATTTTGCGGTCGAACCGACGCAAAAACGCGGGGTCGAGAACGGTTTCGTCCTTCTTGGAGTCGAAGTTGGTGGCGGCGATCAAAAAAACGGGAGAGTCGGAATTATCCGAGAAACCGTCCATTTCGGAAAGAAGGGCGTTGAGCGCTTCCGTGCTCCCCTCGTTGACGGTTCTTTCCCTTGCTTTGGCAATTGCGTCGATCTCGTCGATAAATACTACGGAGGGAGCATATCTCCGCGCGGTCTCGAACACTTCCCGCATAAGACGGGCGCCCTCCCCCTGCCATTTCTGCCTGAATTCGGACGCATTCTTATGGATAAAAGGCAACTGCGCCTCGCAGGCAAACGCCTTTGCAAGAAGGGTCTTGCCCGTGCCGGGATCGCCTTCCAATAAAATCCCGCGCGGAAGGCGAAGCCCCATCCGTTGATACTTCTTTCGGTCCTTCAAAATCTCCAACACCCGAAGCATTTCCGTTTTGGCGTCTTTCGCGCCATAGACGTCGTCGAAGCGGACGTTGGGGATTTGTCTTTTGGAAGTAAGTTTTTCGATGTCGTCGGCTTCATGCGCCAAAGCGACGTTGAGTTGCGCGATCTTCAGAATTGCCGTGCGCGGGGATTCGAAGGCATACGAAGTCTCGAACTCCAAAACCTTGTTCGCGCGGAACAGCATCTGCGCAACGCTTGTGAAGCGTAAGCCGTCCAAGACGTTTCCCGTCCATTTTCCGAGGGCTTCGAGATCGCCGCGGAAGACGTCCGTCGCGCCGTGATCCAAATAGTACAGCAAGGGCACGTCCGACTTCGTTTTGACCCCATAGACGTAAACGGGGATCACTTCCCGCTCGGTCAACGCGCCGAAGAGACGTCCCGAAAAACGCTTTTCTTCCTCTTCGAAATCCAAAAACGCCATGGAGAAATCCCCTTCCTTTGCGGTCTTCCAACCATCTTCTCTGTCCGCAAAGAAAATCTCCGTCTGATCGGAATTGACGCGGCGGAAAAACTTTTTGTGCGCTTTCTTGCAGCAGACCAAAATGCGCGATTTTTCGTTGCCGCGGAGCGCCGCTTCCGTTTCGGAAGAGACATTCGTCAAATCGGTTTCCAAGCGGACAGCCGAAAACATTCTCTTGCCCGCACGGTTCATTCCCACCAGCCGAACGAGGTTCTTCGCAAAGAATTCCCTGACCGACTTCAACATCGAGCGGACGTCCGCCCGCTCCCCGAGCCCGAGGATCAGGAGCGCCGCAAGAACGTGACGGTCTATCTGCAACTCCAACCCGTATTTCTCGCCATAATATTTTTCCGCTTTTGCGATCTCGTTTACGGTAATGCGATGCAACGTTTCGGGACGCAATTTGTTCAAGAGAACGATCTTCCCCGTGGCAAGGCGGGAAACGAGCGCGCCCGAGAGATAGGGCTCCTTCGTTTGGGGATTGATCTCCGTTTGCAATGCTTTGACGATCGTCGCCTGCGGGATATTCGAAAGATTATACGTTGTGAGCGACCTGTTATACAGTTGCTTTCCGAGATTCATGGTTATTATCACGATCACGTTGCGAAAGCTGATGCTACGCTCGGTAAAGAGGTCCTTTGCCTCCCCGCGGTCGAATACTTGCAGAAAACGGTTGAGCACGTTCATGTGCGCCTTTTCGAATTCGTCAAGCAAAACGACCGAAACGGGGTTTTCCTCGACAAAGGCGGTAAGCCCGCCTTTGTCGGCGGCTTTGTACGATTTATTGATGCCGAAAAGGTCGATAAGACCGGTTTCGTGATCGTTGAAACCGCTCATATCCAACCGCAAAAAAGGTCTGTGGAGCGCTTCGGCAATCCGCTCGCCCATCAACGTCTTGCCCACGGCGGGCGGTCCGAGAAAGGTTATCAGTCCCCCGACGCCATGCGCATTTTCACGGTTATCGATGCCGAAGAGATACTCTTTGACGGCTTGTACGGCATAAGGTTGTCCTTCGATGTCGGCAAGGCGGGAATCGAGTTCGTCGACCAAAGAATAGTCTGCCGCAAGCTTTGCTTCGGTATATTCGGGAGAATCCCCGTTTGCATTCGCGTAAACAGAGCGGCTTTTGACGATCCTCTTGGCTTTTACGCGAGAAGGTTTCTTCTCCGTTTTTTGCGGACGGGGAGTCTCCTCCGTTTGTTGGACGACGTTTTTTAAGACGCCGCACCGGTCTTGTTCGGCTTGCTTCTTTTCGGCGACCTGCCGAAGGAGCGCAACGAGTTTGCCGAGCGAAGAGATTTTTTCGTCCATCGTCACTCCTTTTTCTGCGCTCTCTGCATGGCGCTGTAATACTCCGCGAAAATTTCGTTCGAAAGCCGTCTCTCTTTCACGACACGGAAAACGCCTTTTCCGTCCACGGAGAAAACGAGAGCGGCGTGAGGGTGCAGCCCCTCGACGCATGTCAGCGGACGGAGAATGCAATAGAGCTCTTCCCCGCGCTCCACGGCAAAAATTTGCTCGAAATCGATGCTTTCGTCTTGCGCGTTTCTTAAGGTTATCGGTTGCTTTTCGTCCGCGTCGAACAATATCCTGCGGGCAAATTCATAATTCTTGTTTTTCATGTGTCTGTCTCCTTTATTATCAGTTGCAAAACTCATCACCAGATCGTTATTACGTAAATAATGCAACGAATCCATTTTGAGATAATGATAGTACAATTTTATATAAAAAAGGTGCCTTGCCAATCAACCTTTACCAAGACACCTTTCCATTATAATAAAAAATCTTCACTGGGATCCGAACTATTCCAAACGCACGTTATCGTCCCTACTGTGTTCCCCAAGCAAGGGAAGCCCATAATAGTCTAAGCAACAATTGACTTCCTGAATATCGTAAATTTGTCTTGCAAGAAAAAAGCGAACCACTTTGTCTGTAAGTTCGACTGTCCCCAAGTGATAACCTGCAGCATGAAACAGCTTTTGTGCTTCTGACAAGTCGAGCTCTAATCCAACCGCAAATGCCGCCACCGTGCTCTTAGAAGGCTTATAGTCTTTTAATGCAAAATTGGTGATCTTTGAAAATGTCGATTTGGAAATGCCGCATTTCTTGTACGCCTCGGAATATTTGCGAAATCCTTTCTTGTCTATCAAAGTAAGCAAATATTCGCGAAAAGCCTTTTGCTCCGAAAATCCCTTGACAAATTCCTGGAACTCTTTCTTCAACGGATCTCCATAATCCCCAAAAGATTGTTTTTCGTTTACTTTTACGGGCGCGAAAATTGCCTCCCCCACATCCTGAAGGAGCGATTCTTCCGCTTGGTAATCGGCATACAGCAAACGGATCTCCCGACTGAAAGAGGGCGCAGATGCGCGGCACTCAATTAGACAATCGAGGAGCACATTCAAAATATAGGATGTAAGCGCGGGCTCGGGCACAAAAGAATCGACGTCCACGGCAATCGTATGATATCCCGCTTTTTCGGCTATCGCCATGGCGCCTTTTAACCCGCAGAACAGACTATCCTCATATCCCTCGTTGTCTATTCCGACAACGCCGATAAAAACC
>CANRCY010000038.1 GCA_947629225.1 uncultured Clostridia bacterium
ACGACAAGGGCAGAACGGTCAAAGAGGCGGGTCCTTCCATGGCAGTCTCCGTGCTGGGGCTCGAAGACGTGCCCAACGCGGGCGACGCGTTCTTTGCCGTAGAGCAGTCGCTCATGAAGCAGGTACAGGAGGAGCGCAAGAACAAACAGCGCGAATCCATGATCAAAGAGACGACCAAAGTTACCTTGGACGACGTGTTCGCGCAGGTGGCAGACGGCATGAAGGAGCTCAACGTCATCGTCAAAGGGGACGTGCAGGGCTCGGTCGAAGCCGTCAAAGCGTCGCTCGAAAAGCTCGGGGGCGAAGAGGTCAAGGTCAAGGTCATCCATGCGGGCGCGGGCGCCGTCAACGAGAGCGACGTCATGCTCGCCGATTCCGCGAACGCCATCATCATCGCCTTCAACGTCCGTCCCGACGCCAAGGCGAAGCAGCTTGCCGAACGCAGCAAGGTGGACGTGCGCACATACCGCATCATCTACGAACTCATCGACGACATGGAAGCGGCGCTCAAAGGCATGCTCGCGCCCAAGTATCACGAAATTTACATGGGCAAGGCGCAGGTATTGCAGACCTTCAACATCACGGGCGTCGGCACGGTCGCGGGGTGCTATGTCACCGAAGGCAAGCTCGTCCGCGGCGGCAAATTGCGGATTTACCGCGACGACGTGATGATCGTCGAGGGCAACGTCAAACAGCTCAAACGCTTTAAGGACGACGCAAAGGAAGTCTCGGGCGGTCTCGAATGCGGCTGTGCGATCGACGGCTTCAACGAGATCAAGGTCGGCGACTTCATCGAATGCTATCTCATCGAGGAGATCAAACAATGAAGCCCACGAGAGCACAGCGGTTAGACAGCGAGTTCCGCCGCACGATCTCGGAGATCGTGGCAGGTCCCTTAAAGAACAGGGAACCGCGGCTTGGCGGCGTGATCTCGGTGACGGAGGCAGACGTCGCTCCCGACCTCAAAACGGCGAAGGTCTATGTCAGCATTTTAACGGCGGTCGAAGGGGAGAAGAAGGAGAGTTTCCGCATTTTGCGGGAAAACGCGGGGTTTGTGCGGCACGAGCTTTCCAAGGTCATGCGTCTGCGCACGGTGCCGCAACTCACCTTTTTGGAGGACGGCAGCATGGAGTACGGCTCTAAAATGGACGCCCTTCTTTCGAGCTTAGACGTCAAGACGGATAAGGACAGCGAATGAGTACCATCGAAGAGATCGCAAACGTTATCAAGAATTTGAAGAGCGCGGTGATATTTACCCATACACGACCCGACGGCGACGCTATCGGCTCGGCAATGGCGCTTTCCCGCGCTCTTTCTTTATGCAATATCAAGAATCAGGTCGTAGACGACAGCGTTATTCCCGAAAAGTTCGCCTTTCTTTGTCCCGACATCAGGCGCTTTCCCACGCTTGACGCGGAGGGCTATCTCTGCGTGGACGCGAGCGACGAAAACCGTCTCGGCGAGCTCACGAGCACCTTCCGCAAGGGCGCGAAGAAGGGGAAGATCACGGTCAACATCGATCATCATGTCTCCAATACCCGCTTTTGCAAATACAATTATGTGCGGGAAAGCGCCAGCAACAGCGAAAATATTTTGGAGCTCATCGTTGCGCTCGGCGTTCCGCTCGACAGGCAGATCTCGCAGTTCTTAATGGCGGGGATCGTCACCGATTCGGGCGGCTTTTCGCACAACGACGTCGGCGGCGACACCTTCCGCGCGGCGGCGCTCGTTTCCGACGGCGGCGCGGACGTCTGTGAGATCGCGTACCAACTGTTCCGCAAACAGAGCAAGGCGCGCGCCACGATGTATGCAGAGGTCATCTCTCATCTGCGCTATCTGCTCGAAGACCGTCTTGCGGTCGCCCTCGTCACGCAGGAAATGCTCGCCCGCTACGGGCTCGGGCAGGACGCGACCGAGGGGATCGTCGACTTCGGGCTGACGGTAGACAGCGTCGAGGTGAGCGTCTGCCTCATGGAAGCCAAGAAAGGGCAGTATAAAGCCTCCTTCCGCTCCAAGGGAAAGGTGAACGTCAACGAGGTGGCGGGCGTATTCGGCGGCGGCGGGCATGTTCTCGCCTCGGGTTGCGTGTTTTTCGGCGAGCCCGAAGAGGTCGTCGACCGTCTGCGCTACGCCGTTTTGCAACATTTGGGGGAATAGATGACGGGCTTTGTCAATATCGATAAGCGGGAGGGGGTCTCGTCCACCTATGCGGTGAACAGGCTGAAACGGCTCTCGGGAACGCCTTGCGGGCATATGGGCACGTTGGACCCGCTCGCTTCGGGGGTGCTCCCCGTCGCGGTCGGAAACGCCTCCCGCCTGTTCGAATATTTTTTGGAGAAAGAAAAGACCTATCTCGCCCGTTTCCGCTTCGGCGTGACGAGCAAGAGCCTCGACCGCGAGAGCGAGCTTCTCTTCGGCGGAAGAGTCCCTTCGGCAGAGGAGATCGGGGAAGTTTTGCCCCGTTTCGTCGGCGAGATCGAGCAAGTCCCGCCCGCATTCAGCGCCATCAGCATCGGCGGAAAGCGCAGTTACGAGTACGCACGGCAGGGGCGCGAAGTGCCCTTAAACGCAAAACGGGTGCACATTTACGAGTTCTGTCTGCTTGAACAGACGGAAAAAGACGAGTTCTTGTTCCGCATCGTCTGCGGCGGGGGGACGTATATCCGCTCTCTCGCGCGCGACGTTGCCCGCGCTCTCGGCACGGAGGGGCTCATGGCTTCGCTCCGCCGCACGAAGAGCGGCATTTTCACCGAGGAAACGGCAGTCCCGCTCGACGCGCTCACTCCCGAAAATTTGCGGGAATACCTCATTCCCACCGAGGACGTTCTGCCCTTCCCCGCCCTCGAAATGGACGACGAGCGGCTCTATCACGGGCTTTCCCTGCCCTGTAAAGGCGAGGACGGGCAATATAAACTCTACCGCGGCGGGCAGTTTTACGGGCTCGCAAGGGTGGAAAACGGACTTGTAAAGGCGGAGAAAAAATTATGCTGACCGTCCTCAAAGAGGGGGAGACGTTCCCCGGGCCCTGCGCCCTCGTCTTCGGCGGGTTCGACGGATTGCACCTCGGGCACCGCGCGCTTCTCGGCATTGCAGCGCAAAGCGGTCTGCCCGTCGGCGTCACGTCCGTCCTCGGCGGAAAGGGGAAGGAACTCTTCACGCGTGAGGAGCGGGAATACGTTTTTTCGCAGAACGGGGTGCGTTTTGCGCTCGAATTTCCCTTTACGGAGGCGTTGAAAAACACTTCGGCGGAGGAATTCCTGCACGGCGTTTTCGGGCGTCTGAACGTAAAATACGCCGTTTGCGGCGAAGATTTCCGTTTCGGCAGGAACGCGGAGGGAACGGCGGAACTGCTCAAAACGCTCGCTCCCTGCCCCGTGACCGTCGGAAAGACGGTAAAATATCTCGGGGAAAGCGGAAGGGCGCGCAAGTTCTCCTCCACCGCCTGCAAAGAGTTGCTGAAAAGAGGGGAGCTCTCCCGTCTGAACGCCTGTCTGTATTCCCGCGCGGAGGAATTTTTCGGCTGCGCCTATTTCATCGGCGGAAAGGTGGAGCACGGGCGGAAGGTGGGCAGGAGCTACGGTTTCCCCACCCTCAATTTGGGCGTGCCGCAAAGCAAACTGCTCCCGCCCGACGGCGTGTACCGCGGGCTCTGCCAAACGCCTGCGGGGAACTTCCCCACGATCGTCAACATCGGCTCCCGTCCCACGTTCCGAGTGGAAGAGCGCAAGATCGAGGCGTATTTGGACGGATTTTCGGGCGATCTCTACGGGGCGTATGTGCGCGTCTATCCCACGGAGTTTTTGCGTCCGATCGAAAAATTTCCCTCGGCAGAGGCGCTCAAAGAACAGCTTCTGCGGGACGTAAAAACGTTGAAACAGTACAAAGGAGAGAATGCGGTATGATAAAATTCGGACCGAGCGGCAACTCGGAGAGCTTTTACGCGGCGGGGTACTCGCATACGGAGGACGCCGCCAAGTTCGTCAGGGAAAACGGGCTCGACTGCTTCGAATATTCCTTCGGCAGAGGCGTCCGCATGACCGAGGACAAGGCGATCTCGATCGGCGATGCGTTCCGCGAGAACGGCGTGGAGATCTCCGTACACGCGCCTTACTTCGTCAATTTTGCCAACCCCGACGACGAAATGGCGGCAAAGTCGTATGGCTATGTGCTCGACAGCGGAAGAATGGCAGCCCTCATGGGCGGCAAGCGCATCGTCTTTCATCCCGCCGCGCAGGGGAAGGAAGAGCGCGGGGTCGCCGTCTCCCGCACGGAAGACCGCCTCAAAATCCTGCGCGATTATATCTATCTCAACAATCTGGAAAATCTCATGTTCTGCCCCGAAACCATGGGCAAGACGGCGCAGATCGGCACGGTGGAAGAGATCGCCCGCTTTTGCGGGATCGACCCCGTTTTTACGCCCTGTATCGACTTCGGGCACATCAACGCCCGCGAACAGGGGAGCTTAAAGACGAAGGAAGACTACCGCGTGCGGCTCGAATATCTTCTCGAAAAGCTCGGCTACGACCGCATGAAGCACTTCCATGTGCATTTTTCCAAAATTCAATACGGCGCGAAAGGGGAGATACGCCACCTCACCTTCGAAGACGAAATTTTCGGACCCGAATTCATGCCGCTCGCAGAGGCGCTCGCAGAGCTTCGGTTGGAGCCCTACGTCGTCTCCGAATCGGCAGGCACGCAGACGGAGGACGCGCTCGCGATGAAGCGCATGTACGCGCTCGCCGCCCGCGCATAAAGGCGCAGTTTTCTCTTAAAAAGTTGTTGACTTGCCTTGGCGTATTTGGTATAATATGGGTATGTTACAGGCGGAAAAGCGCAAAATATACCGTGAAGCGGGTGCGGACGCCCTCTTTTTGGAGCCCGATCATCTCCGCAGGTATCTCACGGGATTCTATTCTACGGACGGCTATGTCGTCCTGACGGACGAAAACTGTTTCTTCGTCGCCGATCCCCGTTACTTCGAGGCGGCGGAAAAAGCGCTCAAAGGCTCGGACGTGACCGTCGTTGCGGGCGCGCGGAAAGAAGCGCTCGCCCTCGTAAAGGATTGCAAAACGCTCGGCGTTCCCTTCCCGTTCGTCACCCTCTCCTCGGCAGAGGAACTGCGCGGCGCGGGCTTTACCCTTCTCGACTGTATGCCCGCCCTCAAAAAGGCGATGGAGTATAAGTCGGAGCGCGAACTTTCCCTCATCGGAAAGGCATGCGAGATCGCAGAGGACGCGCTTTTGCAACTTCTTCCCGCGCTCGAAGAGGGCATGACGGAGAGCGCGGCGGCGGCTCTTCTCGAATACAACATGAGAAAACTGGGCGCCTCGGGCGTTTCGTTCGAGACGATCGTGGCGTTCGGCGCGAATTCGAGCGTTCCCCATCACGAGACGGGGGAGACAAAACTCAAATTCGGCGATATCGTGCTCATCGACTTCGGCTGCAAGGTGGAAGGGTACTGTTCGGACTGCACCCGCACCTTCCTTTTCGGCGACGACGGCAAGCACGAAGAGTTCAAGAAAGCGTATGCGGAAGTGCTCAAAGCGCACGAACTCGTCAAAGAGACCGTAAAGGCGGGCATGACGGGGCGGGAGGCGGACGAAGTCGCCCGCGGCAGTCTGCGCAAGGCGGGGCTCGACGGGCTCTTTACCCACTCTTTGGGGCACGGCATCGGGCTGCAAATCCACGAATATCCCACCCTCTCTCCCCGCGGGGAAGAGGTCCTCGGGGACGGCATGGTCTTTTCGGACGAGCCCGGGGTCTATCTTGCGGGCGAGTACGGGATTCGGATCGAGGACAGTTGCTACATGCAGGGCGGGAGCGTGCATTCCTTCATGCACAAGACGGAGCGGAAGCTCATCATTCTGTAAATGTTCGCCGCGGGCACAGCGGCGCCGAATAGAAATCAATTAAGGAGATCAAACATATGGCACAAATTTTGGCAGGCGACATCAGAAAGGGCACCACGTTCGAATACAAGAGCGGCGTATATACCGTTGTCGAATTCCAGCATGTAAAACCCGGCAAGGGCGCGGCGTTCGTCCGCACGACGCTCAAAAACGTCGTCACGGGGCAGGTCCTCTCCGACGAGACCTTCAACCCCACCTTCAAGCTCGAAACGGTGCAGGTCGAAACCAAGAAGATGACCTATTCCTATAACGACGGCGAGTTCTATTATTTCATGGACGACGAGTTCAACCTCACGCCGCTCAATCACGGGCAGGTCGAAGACGCGCTCCAATATATCCGCGAGAACGACACCGTGACCGTGCGTTTCCTCTACGGCAACGCCTTCTCGGTGGAGCCCGAAAACTTCGTCGAGCTCAAAGTCATCGAGGCGGAGCCCGGCGTCAAGGGTAACACGGCGACCAACGTCACCAAATCCGCCAAGGTCGAAACGGGCGCGACGTTCCAGGTCCCCATGTTTGTCGAGGAAGGGGATACCATTCGCATCGATACCCGCACGGGTGAGTATATGTCGAGAGTATAAACCATGAAATTCGTAGCGCAACGGGTACTTTGCGCAGAGCTTACGGTAAACGGTGAGCCCGTCTCCGAAATCGGACGCGGGCTTGTCGTTTTTTTCGGCATAAAGAGGGGCGACGGCGAACAGCAAGCCGAAAAGTGCGCCGAAAAGCTGGCGAACCTGCGCGTCTTCGAAGACGGCGCGGGCAAAATGAACTTGTCTGTCAAAGAGGTCGGGGGAGAAATTTTATTCGTTTCCCAATTCACCCTCTACGGCGACGCCCGCAAGGGGAACCGTCCGAGCTTTACGGAGGCGGAACGCCCCGAACGCGCCGAAGCGCTCTATGGATACGCCGCGGACTGCCTGCGCGCGCAAGACGTGCCCGTCAAAACGGGGGTGTTCGGCGCGGACATGAAGATCGCGCAGACGAACGACGGACCCGTTACCATTCTCTACGAGGTCTGAACCATACGCAAAAACCATGAAGATACAATATCTCGGCACGGGCGCCGCGGAAGGGATCCCCGCCATGTTCTGCAACTGCGCGTTTTGCAAAGAGGCGAGGGCGAAGGGGATCGTCCGCTCCCGCACGCAAATTTTAATGGACGAGGAACTCTCTGTCGACTTCCCGCCCGACGCGTTCTACCATATGTTTTCGAGCCGCGCCGACTTTTCCGCGATCAAGTATGTGCTCGTCACGCACGCCCATCAGGACCACTTTTTTGCGAACGACTTTATTCTCCGCGGCTACAAATTCGCGCGGGAGATGAAGGAGCCCGATCTGCACATTCTCGGCAACGAAGAGGTGTGCGAAGTTTTCTGCGAGAGCACGCGGCGGGAACTGCGCCCCGAGATCGGGGAACATTTTCATCTCTACGCGTTGAGCGCGTTCGAAGAGGCGCGCTTCGGCGATTGGCGGGTCTTTCCGCTCAAAGCCAAACATTCCTCCCGCGACCCCCTTCTCTTCTTGCTCGAAAAGGGGGGAAAGCGCGTCCTTCATTTGCACGATACGGGTCCTCTCCCCGAAGAGGACTACGAATATCTTGCGCGGGTGGGCGGCGCGCCCGTCGATCTCGTCACCCTCGACTGCAACTTCCTCTACGACAGGGTGGATGAAAACGCCCGCCATATGGGCATTTACGAGGACATGGAGACCGTCTCGCGGCTGGAAGCGCTCGGGCTCTGCGACGGGCATACGAAGAAGGTCGTCTCCCACTTTTCGCACAACGGCTCTCCCACCGCGGAAAAACTGCGGCGCGCGGAAGAGGAATTCGGCGTGATCGCCGCCTACGACGGCATGACGCTCGAGATCTGAATTTTTTACCCAAGAGAAAAAACCCCGCAAAGGGGTTTACTTTTTACGGAAAAACGTGTAAAATAGGGGAAAAGGAGCGCGCTATGGGAGTTTTTGCCCGTCTGAAAAAATTTTTTTCCCGCAAAAAGGTCGTGGGGCTTGCCCTCGGCAGCGGCGGGGCAAAGGGAATGGCACACCTCGGCGCGCTCAAAGCGTTCGAGGAAGAGGGCATTCGCTTCGGCGCGGTCACAGGCTCTTCCATCGGCGCGATCGTAGGGGCGCTCTATGCCAAAGGCTATTCGGCAAACGACATGATACAGGTCGTCGAAGGGGTCAACCGCAAGGAGTTCGGCAGGATTTTCCTCAACCCCTTTCTCGATTTTTCCTTCGTCGAAGAGTTTCTGTCCCAATATTTCGAAGGCGACGTCGGGGAACTGCCCCTTCCCTTCGGCGCATGGGCGACGGACGGCGAAACGAACGAGGGCAAACTCTTCGTCTCGGGCAAGACGGCGCGCGTCCTCGCCGCCTCGTCCGCGATCCCGCCCTTTTTCCGCGGCGTGGAGATAGACGGCACGCGCTACTACGACGGCGCGTTCACCAATGCAATTCCCGCGGACGCATGCAGGGAGCTCGGCGCGGACGTCGTCATCGGCGTCGACCTCTCCGCCAGCATGCCCGCAGAGGAGGGCGCGGAGCGGCGCGCCACCCGCTTTTTCAGTTACGCCGCTGCAAAAGCGTCTCCCGTAAAATACACGGCGGACAGCCGCCGCCGCGGCTACGACGGCGCAGACTTCATGTTACAGCCCGATCTGAGCTCCTTCCGCCCGACGGACGTCTCCCGCGAGGGGATGAGCAGGATGTTCGAGGTCGGCTATGAGACCGCCAAACAAAACATGGCGCAGATCAAGGAGGCGATCAGATGTCCTCGGAAAAGGCGAAAAAGAAGCTCATAGAGCGGCTCATCCTCGCCGCCGTTGCCGTCGCCGTGATTGCCGTGTTGGCGGCGATCGAATATTTCGTCTCCTTCGACCGTCTCCTGCCCGCATACGCCCTTCCCCCGCGCGAAGAGGGGGAGCTCCGTCTCCACTTTCTCGACGTAGGGCAGGGAGCTTGCACGATCGTGGAGTTCCCCGAAGGGGACGCGCTCGTGGTCGACGGCGGCGACGGCTCTTTCACCAATCGGAATAAGCTGATAAGATACCTCAAAGGGTTGCACCCGAACACGGTCTCCCTGCTCCTGACGCATGCGGACGCCGACCATTACGGCGGATTTCCCGCGGCGCTCTCGGCGTTCGACGTCTCCTGTTGCTACCTGCCCGAAACCGATACGGAGAAGGAGGGGGTTTCCGAACTTCTTTCCGCCGTGGAGCGGGAGGGTTGCGAGCGGAAAAGGCTGACGCGTTACGACGTCATCGGGGAGGGGGAAGCCTCCCTCGTCTGCCTTTCGCCGCGGCTCTCGGAAGAGGCGGACGAAGACGACTGCTCCACCGTTCTGTATTTGGACTACGGCGGCGTGCGGGCGCTCCTGTGCGGCGACATTTCCGCCCGAAGGGAGCGGCTGTTGACGGAGGAATACGGCTTGGCAGAGGGGATTTTCGACGCGGGAGAGCATAAAGTCCGCCTCGAAGAGATCGAAATTCTCGGAGCGGCGCACCACGGCTCGTCAAACGCCTCTTCGGCGGAGTGGCTCTCTCTTCTCTCGCCCGAAGCGTTCATCGTCTCGTGCGGAAGGGACAACGGCTACGGACACCCCTCGGGCGAAGCGCTCGCGCGGTTCCGCGCCGCCTCTCCCGAAGGAGAGATCTACCGCACGGACGAGCTCGGAGACGTCATCGTCTCCATTCAAAACGGAACTTATACCATTTCATACCGAGGAATATCATGAAGATCGTAACAGCGGGAGAATCGCACGGAAAAGGACTGTTTGCCATTCTCGAAGGCATTCCCGCGGGGCTCGGGGTCGACCCCGCGCAGATCGACGCGGAGCTTGCCCGCCGCCAGAGCGGGTACGGCAGGGGCGGCAGACAGAAGATCGAGCGCGACAGCGTGGAGATCCTCGCAGGCGTGCGGAATTGCGTCACGCTCGGGAGCCCCGTCGCCCTTGCGGTGTGGAACCGCGACTACGAAAATTGGAAGGGATCCATGGCGCCCGAGGGGTGCGACGTGTCTGCAAGGCGACTCACCAAAGTCCGCCCGGGGCATGCCGACCTCGCGGGCATGCAGAAATTCGGAACTTCGGACGCGCGCAACGTCCTCGAACGCGCCTCTGCCCGCGAAACGGCGGCGAGAGTGGCGGCGGGCGAGGTCTGCCGCATGCTGTTAAGGGAACTCGGCGTCTCCGTCACGGGCTATGTGCGCTCGGTCGGGCGCATTGTCGACGGAATGGAGCATTCCTTCGACGAGATCGTGCTCAGCCGCAGAAGCGGGCTCGGCATGATGAACGAAGAGCTCGAGCGGGAGGCGGCGTCTCTCATCGAAAAGACGGGAGCCGCGGGCGATACCTTGGGCGGGGTCATCGAGCTCCGCGTCAAGGGGCTCAAAAGCGGATTCGGCAGTTGCATGACGTATGCGGAGAAGCTCGACGCCCGCCTCGTGGGCGCGCTCATGAGCGTACAGGCGGTAAAGGGAGCCGAAGTCGGGGGCGGGTTTGCCCTCGCCTCCGAAAAGGGAAGCAACGCCCACGACGAAATTTTCGCCGAAAATGGCAGCTATGTCCGCCGCACCAACCGCGCGGGCGGCATCGAGGGCGGCATGAGCAACGGAGAGGAACTCGTCTTCCGCGCCGCGATGAAGCCCATTCCCACGTTGATGAAGGGCTTGCGGACGGTGGACGTTTCGAGCGGGGAACCCGCAACTGCGTCGCCCGAGCGGAGCGACGTGTGCGCCGTAACGGCGTGCGAGGTCGTGC
>CANRCY010000039.1 GCA_947629225.1 uncultured Clostridia bacterium
CTGTGCCCGAAAATGAAATACCCCGCGTTTTACGCGGGGATAATTATTTCAGACCGCAGGGGCGAATTTCTTCTTCTTTTTGAGCTGCGTTTCGAGCTCCGTGCACGCTTCCTGCAATTCCACGGGCGTCTCGCTCACGTCCACCCCGTCCAAAATATCCTGCAATTTATATTCCTTCGTCAAGAACTTAATGGTCTGGTAACCGATGACAGTCGTCAGCGTTGCGTTCACGAGCCCCTGCACGGAACTGTCTACCAGCGTCGCGATCGCAGAGCCGAGAATGGGAATGTCCCGCACCGCTTCGCCCATCGTCTTTACCACCGTGTTGCCCACGTTCATGCTCCCGAGCCCGTAAGCGGCAAGCGAATTTGTGAGCACTCTGCCGAAAATGCGCATGAGCTTTGCGTCCGACGGGCGGAATCCGTAGAGGAAGATGAGGTCTTTGATGAGTTGCAGATTGACGACGACGATGAGCGCCGCGTCCAGCCGCGCCGTCTGCGAGAGCATGGAATAGGTCGCGCTCTTTAAGGAACTTTTGAAGATGAGGTCTTTTGCCGATTTCTTTACGGAACCCTCGTAGAGCGCGGTGAGGCTCTTTTTGAGCCCTTCCTCGTCCCCCGTTTTGGAGGCAATGGCGAGTTCCCCGACCACACGGGAATCGTACCAACCCACGCCCTCCACTTTGGCAGAGAGGTCGATGATCTTTTCGGCAATGTCATGGCGGAGCTGTTTGTTGTGCCGCTTCGCCTCGCGCGCGGTGAAGCCGTTTACGTTCGTGATGAAGTAGTCGGCTTTCATCACTTTGCAGACGGGCACGATAAAGACGAGTATGTACAACACAAGGCACGCCGCCGCCACGCCGTAGCCGACGTATTCGTTGATCTTGTACACTTCGAGGGAGATGAGCGCGAGCACGGCGAAGAGGAACACGCCGACGATCGCCGCAACGAGGCGGAGTAAAAACTTCGCCCCGCGCACGTTCTGCCGCTTGGTGTACTTCTGTTCGTATTCGTAAATGGTGAGCCCCTTTTGCGGAGCTTCCTTTTTTTCGGCTTTCTCGGGTACGGCAAGCGCTTTTTCTCTTTGTTTCATAACGCCGCTCCTCCTATCACAAGGATACACGCAATTTTCGTTTTTGTAAAGGGTTTTCCCGCCTGTTTCCGCCTTGGGAAAATTTGCCTTCGTCTCTTTTTTCAAAACCGCTCCCCGTGAAGAGGAGCGGTTTCCGTTTTTAACCTTGCTGCGCTTTGATGACCGCCTGTATCACGGTGTCGGGCGCTTGTTCGTAGCGGGCGAATTCCTGCGAGAACCTGCCCCTGCCCTGCGTCATGGAGCGCAAGCTCGTCGCATAGGTGAGGATCTCTCCCTCGGGCGCTTCCGCCGTGATGACCTGCAAGCCCTCGACGGTGTCCATGCCGATAATGCGTCCGCGGCGCTTGTTGAGGTCGCCCATGATGTCGCCCACATACTGTTCGGGCACGACGATCTTCATCGAGCAGACGGGTTCGAGAATGACGGGACGCGCGCGGCGGATACCGTCTTCATAGGCGAGCTTTGCCGCCGAGACGAACGCAACTTCCTTACTGTCGACGGGGTGATACTTGCCGTCGAAGAGGGTCGCTTTGAGGTTGACCATGGGATAGCCCGCGAGCACGCCCTTCTGGATGGCTTCGCGCAGACCCTTTTCCACGGCGGGAATGAACTGTTTGGGCACCGTGCCGCCGACGACCGCGTCCACGAATTCGAATACGCCGTCTTCCGCGCCCGGCTCGAACCTGATCTCGACGACGCCGAACTGCCCCGCGCCGCCCGTCTGTTTCTTGTGCTTGCCTTCCGCCTCCGCCTTGCCCGTGATCGCTTCGCGGTAGGCGACGGTGGGGGTGGTAAATTCGGCGTCCGCGCCGAACTTGGATTTGAGTTTTCTCTTGATGATCTCGAGCTGGATCTCGCCCTGCCCGCAGGCAAGGGTCTCGCCCGTTTCGGCGTTCTTGCGGACGCAGAAGCTCTTGTCCTCTTCGGCAAGACGGTAGAGCCCGCCGAACACCTTGTCTTCGGTGCCGCGCACGGTCGCGTTGACTGCCATCGAGAGCACGGGTTCGGGGAACTCGATGGGGTCGAAGCGAACGGGGGAAGCGGGATCGCAGAGCGTATCGCCCGTGCCCGTGTTGGAGAGCTTATTCACCGCGCCGATGTCGCCCGCGACGAGTTCGGAGACGGGGGTCTGCTTCTTGCCGTTGACGATGTAGATCGCATTGATGCGCTCTTCGGTCTCGGTATTGGGGTTATACACGGTCATGCCCGAGCGGAGAACGCCGCGGCAGACGCGGAGATAGTTGAGTTTGCCCACGAAGGGGTCGACGGCAGTCTTGAAGACCTGCGCCGCGAACGGAGCGTTCTCTTCGCACTTGATCTCGACGCGCCCGTTCGTTTTCAGATCGGTCGCGGGGAGCCCCGCGCGTTCCGCCGCCTGCGGCAGATACTCCACGAGGGCGTTCATCAGGTTGATCACGCCCTTGTTGAGGAGCGCGCTGCCCGCGAGCACGGGAATGACGCTGATAGAGTGGATTCCCTTTCTCAGCCCGAGCGCGGTCTCTTCGGGGGTGAGAGAGCCCTCTTCGAAGTATTTTTCGAGGAGCTCTTCGTCGTTTTCCGCGGCAGATTCCTGCAACACGCTCTGCATCTCTTCGAGCGCGCTCTTATAGGCTGCGGGAACGTCCGTCTTTTCCACGCCGTTTGCCCCGAAACGGAACGCTTCGCTCGTGATGACGTCGATATATCCCGTCATTTTGTTCCCTTCCATCACGGGGATCTGGACGGGCGCGATCTTGCCCTTGTATTTTTCCTGGAAGGCGCGCACCGTGCCGGGGTAGTCGGCGTTTTCTTTATCCATACCGTTGATGAAGATAACGGAGGGCTTTTTGAGTTTGAGGCATTGGTCGATCGCCTTTTCCGCGCCGACGGTAACGGAGCCGCCCGCGCCCGCGACAATGAGCGCCGCGCCGCATGCGCGCATCGCGGAGCAGACTTCCCCTTCGAAGTCGTAGAACCCGGGCGCGTCGAGAAGGTTGATCTTGACGTCCTTCCAGGTGAGGGTCGCCACGGAGAGGGAGATCGATGTCTTTCTTGCGATCTCCTGCTCGTCGAAGTCGGAGACGGTGGTGCCGTTGTCCGTTCTGCCCATGCGCTCGATCGTCCCGCCGTTGAAGAGCATCGCCTCGGTGAGGGTCGTCTTGCCTTCGCCGCTGTGCCCGATAACGGAAATGTTTCTGATATTCTTTGCGGAAATACTCATAATGTTCCCCTTAGGATGTGAATTGCGGGCGTTTCCTGTCCTTTTCGAACAAAAATCCCGCCTCTTTCCATTATACATTATTTTCGGAAAAATGCAAGGGTAAATGTGAAAAAAGATACCGAAATCGTAAAACTTTTTCCCGCAAGGGGGAGAATTTCCCCGAAACGGAGGCAAATCCCGCCGATCGCATGCGGCAGAGCCGTTCTAATCCGCGGACAAAGCGCATACATTGACCCGAGGGAGATCCCCTTGGGAGGTAAGATATGCGTAAAATTCTTTGCGTCGCGGCGGCGGCTGCGATCGTGTTCGGCGCGGCGGGGCTCTCCGCCTGCAAAAAGGGGGAAGAGCGCGCCCGCTACGACATCCGCGGGGAGTATTTTCCCGAAGAGAACAAACTCTCCGCCGAGATGGACGTCGTCATTCCCAACCGCACGGAGAACGTCCTCGAAGCGCTCTCCTTCGAGCTCTGGCCCAACGCCTATCGCCAAGGGGCAAAATATACGCCCGTCTCGGCGCTCTATACTCCCTCCGCCTACTACGCGGGCGCGAGCTACGGTGGGATCGAAGTTTCCGCGGTCGAGGGAGCGGCGGAGTTTACGGTCGGCGGCGAGGACGAAAATATCCTGTCCGTTTCGCTCGGCGAGCCCCTCTATCCCGGGGAGAGCGCCGCGCTGACGATCTCGTTCGAAACGACGCTGGCAAAGGTCAACCACCGTCTCGGCGTCGGGCAAAAAAATATCAACCTCTCCCATTTCTATCCTGTGCTTTGCAGTTACAAAGAGGGGGGATTTGCCGAGTACGTCTATTCGAGCAACGGCGATCCCTTTGTCGCCGACTGCGCCGACTACACCCTTTCGCTCACCCTTCCCGCGGACTATCAAGCCGCATGCAACGGCGTCGTCTCTTCGGAGACGGAAGGCGAAAAGCAACTTTTGAACATCTCTGCCGAGGGAGTGCGCGACGTTGCGCTCGTCCTCGGCAAGGACCTCAAATTCGTCTCTTCGGAGGCGGAGGGAGTGCCCGTCGAATATTGGTACGTCTCCGACCCCGCGCCCGAAACGACGTTGAAGGCGGCGGCGGATTCGCTCTCCTATTTTTCGCGCACCTTCGGCGAATACGGCTACCCGCGCTATGTCTTGGCGGAGACCGATTTCCCCTACGGCGGAATGGAATATTCGGGGCTGGCGATGATCTCCTCGTCCCTGCAACGGGCGGACGTGCCCGCGGTCGTTGCGCACGAAACGGCGCACCAATGGTGGTACGGCATGGTGGGGAGCAACCAATTCGAGCATGCGTGGCAGGACGAAGGGTTGGCGGAATACTCCGCCGCACTCTTTTTGGGCGCATACCCCGAATACGGGGATACCTACGAGGGCGCCATGCGGCGTTCGGAGAGCGGCTACCGCGCCTTTTTCTCCTACCGTATGCAGATTTCGGGCGAAGCGGACACGACCATGAACAGACCGCTCACGGCGTTTACGGGGGAATACGAATACCGCAACATCGCCTACGACAAGGGGGTGATCCTGTTCGACCGTCTGCGCGCCGCGGCGGGGGACAGGAAGTTCTTTACGGGGCTGAAAAATTACGTCTCGGGCTATACGGGCAAGATCGCCTCGCCCGAGGAGCTCATCTCCTGCTTCGGTAAGGCGGGCGTCGACGCGGAGGGGCTGTTCCGCTCCTTCACGGAAGGAGCTTGCGTGATCTGAGCGGGGAGTTTTTTCCGCAAACGCTTGCCATTTTGCGGCGCGCATGCTATAATTTCCGCAAAGGAGAAAGAGGATGCCCATTCTGGAATACAAGTGCCCGCACTGCGGAAAGTCCTTCGAGGAACTCGTAAAGCGGCACGAAGAAGAGGTGCTCTGCCCCGTCTGCGGCAAAAGGGCGGAGCGGGAATGGTCGGGGGAATTCTATTCCTCCACGGGCAAGCCGCCCAAGCATTGCAACGGCGATTGCAAGCATTGCAGCGGTTGCAGGTAAAAGACGGAGCGGGAAAGCTCCGTTTTTTCTTTCCGTACGCCAAAAGATCGGGCTACGGAATTTGCCCCGCGGTGGAAAATTTTCTCAAAACACTTGAAATTTCCGTCGGCGGGGGGTATAATATGAGCGCAGAGGAGCATGTTATGGAATTTACGAGTTTTGACGGGAAAAAGATCTTTCTCCACGAATGGCTCGCCGTGGAGGAGCCCAAAGGGGTCGTGCAGATCGTGCACGGCATGGCGGAACACGCCGCACGGTACGACGCGTTCGCGCGCTTTCTGAACGAACACGGCTACCTCGTCGTCGCCGACGACCACCGCGGGCACGGGCTCACCGACCGCGAGACCCTCGGCTATTGCAAGGGGAATATGTTTGCGGATACCTTGCGGGACGAGGCGGCGATCACCGACTTCTACCGCCGCAAATATGCGGGGCTTCCTTACTTTCTGTTCGGCTTTTCCTACGGTTCCTTCCTCGCGCAGGCGTACCTCGGCAAGTACGGCGATAAGCTCGGCGGCATCGTCATCGGCGGGAGCAGCCACAAAAAGGACTTCGAAGTCTACCTCGGCTCTTTCGTCGCGGGGATGGGCTGTCTGTTCGGCGCGAAGAGACCCGCCAAACTCATCGAAAAGCTCTCCTTCGGCGCATACGCCAAAAAATTCGAAACGGGGCAGTGGCTGAGCGTCGACCTCGCCAACAACCTCACCTACGAGCAGGACCCGCTCTCGGGCTTTACCTGCTCCAACCGCTTTTACAAAGATTTCTTCAAGGGCTTGCGCGGGCTGTACACGGCGAAGTACTCGGCGGCGCTTCCCAAGGAATTGCCCGTGCTCCTCGTCTCGGGCGCGGACGACCCCGTCGGGAACATGGGCAAGGGCGTAAAAAAACTTGCGGCATATTACCGCAAGCAGGGAATGAAGAATTTGCGCATGGTGCTGTTCGACAATTCCCGTCATGAATTCTTGAACGAAAAAGAGGGACGGGAGCAAAAGTGGGGCGCGGTGCTCTCCTTCTTCGACCGCATCTTCGAAGAAAAGACCTGATGAGCCGCATTTTTGCGGCATTGCGGGCGGCGGGGTTTTCCGCCGTTTTTTTATGCCGTCGGCGAGGGCGTCTTCGGAAGAAAACGGTTGGGGGAATAGGAAGAGAGTTTGCTGCGCGTCTCCATGGCGGCGAACACGCGGTCCCTTAAATCGCGCTTCCGCTCCTTGGGGGGAAGACTTCGGTCGGGGAAGAAGGGTCCGTCGATGAACACGGTCGCCTTCACGCCGCCGAAGGGTCTGCGCTTGCGGTAGGTCGTCGTAAAGGCAAAGGCGGGCTTCCCCGTGTTCACGGGGTAGGCAAAGGAGATCGCGGGGAAGGGGCGTATCCCCGTATAGAGGGGCCAGATGTGCGCCTCGGGATAGATCGCGATCGCCTCTCTTCTCTCCGCCCGCGCCTCGACCGCCGCAAGAAACTTTTTGTGCAGTTGCAAACTGTCGGGAACGGGCATCGCACCCAAATCTTCCACGACGCGCTTCAAAAAGGGAATGGAGACGGCGTCGGCATTGACGATGAGGTATGCCTTTTTGGGGAAAGCCGCCATCGAGGGGGTAAAGGCGTCGCCCGCCTTCCGCGTATGGTTGCCGTAGAGGAAGTACCCCTCCTTGCGGTAGGGGCGGAGCTTCTCCCTTCCCACGATCTTCTGCCCGCAGGAAAGTTTCATGTAGAGGAAGCAGACGGGGGTCGCGATCAGGTGATGGAGGACCCATGCCGCCGCGCGGCGCAGTCTGCTCTTCGGCAGATAGCAATAATCGGGCGGGAGCGGCTTACGTTTGATGTTCGTTCCCGCAAAATCGTCGCTCAGCGGGTCGGAATAGTAAAAAGTTTTTCCTTTCATTTCGCCTTCTTCGCCGCGGCGGCGGTCTCTTCGAGCAGTTGCTCCATCTTTTGCATGCAGTCCGATTGGCGGAACTGCTCCTTAAACCTGCGGTATTTTCCGCGGTACGCCTCGATCTCTTCGGGCGCGTGGTAGAAATAAGAAATTTTTGCGGCGAGGTCGCGGGGATCGCCCGCTTTGAACAGACACCGTCCGTCGATGGCGAAACTTTTGGTCGCGCTCCGCGGCGAATCGCAGATGACGGGAACGAGCCCCGCCGCGATCGCTTCGAGGCAGGAGATCGCCTCGATCTCGACGACCGCCGTGTGCACATAGAGGTCGGCGGCTTGCAGGATCGCGGGCAGTTCCTCCCGCGCGTAAAAGCGGAAATCCGCGTCTACCTTCTTTTTCTTCGCGAGTCGTTTGAGTTTTTTCTCCTTGGGACCGCACCCCGCGAAGAAGATCTTCACGTCGTCGCGAAATCCGCTCTCCGCGACCGCCTTGATCAGCGTCTGTTGCGCCTTCTCCTTGCTGAACCTGCCGATGCAGAAGATCGTGAACTTGTCGCTGAGGCGGGTCTTGCGATGCGGGGCGTAAAAGGCGTCGTTTACGCCGTTGGAGATGACGCGGCAGGGGAGTTCCCGCCCGATCTCCTTTTCGAAGAGCTCTTTGATGAACCGCGTGGGGTAGTGGATCGCATCCACGCGCTTATAGAGCAGGTGGTAGAAGAAGAGATAGGTGATGTGGTTGATAAGGCGGCTGTCCATGCAGGCGAGGTGCGCGGTGACGTTTTCCGCCTGCGCGTGGAAGCTCGCCGTAACGCCGATCCCCGCCTTTTTTGCGAGTTTCGCGGCGGCGACTCCGAGGGGGAAGGGCATGAGGACGTGCACCGCGTCCGCCCCCTCCATGGCGCGCGCGAGCACCTTTTTGTCCGCCTTTGCGAGATAGACGTTGTTCGCCTTCAACAATAAGTTCAACGGACCGAGGTTTTTGACGGGGACGACGGCAAATCCCTCTTCTCCCTTTCTCTCGCGGTCGGCGCAGACGACGGTCACGTCGTGCCCCCGCTCTTTCAGAAACCCGATCAGATTATACGCCGCAAGCGTCGTACCGTTGTTCGGCTTGCCCAAAACGTCGCAGACGATCACGATCTTCATATGTTTCTCCTTTTGTCATGCCTGTGCGTGATAAGAAATCTGTTTGTCATATTTTTCTATGATGTCCATATTATAGCATGGCGCAAGGGGGATGTCAACGGAAAGGACGGAAAGATTTTCAAAAAAATGCGCAAACGCGCAAAAAAAATCCGCGGCAGTCGCCGCGGACGGGTTGGAAGCTGTCGGATTGCCGAACGGAGCTCAGTTGAGCACCGTCGGGTCGAAGTTGAGGGTATATTGGTTGGGACCGCGGTCGTCGGGGAAGAGGGTCGCGCCCGGCACGACGGGCAGGGTGAGCGGATTGATGAGCGCGTCCGCCGTGAGGTTGGTCACCGCCGCGCGCAGATAGGGGAACATCGTCTCCGTGGCGTTGATGGCGAAGATCCTTCTGTCCTCGTCGTTGTTCATATTGTTGACTTCGAAAACGCCCACGAACCGCGCGAGCAGGTTAAAGGGCTTGGGCGCCTCTTCCGTGCTCTCGATCTTGCATTCGAGAATGACGATGTTGATCTTGGGATTTTCGTTCGCCTGTCTGATCTGGCGGGAGAAGAAGGGCTTGATCTCGAATTTGGTATCGGGGGCGGCTTTCAAGGGATTGACTTTGAAAGAGAGCTCGTCCGCGGAGAGCGCTTTCAAGGAATATTGGATCATGGATGTACCTCGCTTTTTTCTTATTTATACCACAAACAGTTTAACATCAAACACAAAAGAAGTCAAGAGAAAAATTTTTTGCGCGAAAAGTTTTTCCGCCATAACAAGTTGCGGGCTTGACACGCCCTGTAAAAAATGGTAAAATCTCCTCGAAGAAAAAGGAGGTTTTTCTGATGTTGAAAAAATGTGTTGCGGAATTTATCGGCACCCTCGTTCTCGTGCTGTTCGGCTGCGGCGTTGCGGTCGTCTCGGGCGGCAACCTCGTGGCGACGGCGCTTGCCTTCGGGCTCGTGATCGTGGCGATGGCGTATTCCATCGGGAACGTCTCGGGCTGTCATATCAACCCCGCCGTCTCCACGGCGATGCTCGTAAACGGGAAGATGACGGTGCGGGAATATATCGCCTATGTGCTGAGCCAAGTTCTCGGCGCAATGGCAGGCGCGCTCATCCTCGCGCTCTTCACGGGCAGCTTTTCGGCGTTGGGCGGAAACGTCGTGCAATCGAAACTCATCACCGCATATGGCGACGTCGGTTCGCTGTTTGTCGGGCTCGTCGTCGAGATCGTTTTGACGTTCGCGTTCGTGATCGCCGTTTTGGGCGTTACGAGCAAGACGGAGAACAAGGCGGTCACGGGCGTCGTCATCGGGCTTGCGCTCACCCTTGTGCACCTGCTCGGGATCAATCTCACGGGCACGTCCGTCAACCCCGCCCGCTCCCTCGGTCCCGCCATGCTCCAGATGATCGGCGGAGACTTCGCCGCCATCCGGCAAATTTGGATCTTCATCATCGGACCCATCGTAGGGGCTGTGCTTGCGGCGCTCGTCTACCGCGTCCTCAGCGGAGAAGGCAAAAGAGCGTAACGAAACCGTATGAAAAAGTATGTGGTCGCGGGAGCGGCGTTCGCGTTGGCGTTCGCGTCGGCGTTCGTCGGATTGTGCGCGGGTTGTGGAGAGAACGGCATGAAAAACAGGGTCTTGCGGGAGCTTCCGCAGGGGTTCGAGTATGAGATCGCATACGAGGATCACACCGTGGACTACACCGACAGCGAGGGCAAGGAGATCTCCCTCTTCGGGCAGATCTGCGCGCCCAAAGAGGAGGGCAAGTACCCCGCCGTCATATTGAGCCACGGCTTCAACGGGCATTATACCGACTTCCCGAGCGAGTGCGGCGCGTTTGCCAAACGCGGATACGTCTGCTATGCCTTCGATTTCTGCGGCGCGCAGTCGGGCGGCAGAAGCACGGGGAGGACCGCCGCCGACTATACCCCCTTTACCATGAAAGAGGACCTTCGCGCGGCGTTGAACGGGGTCGCGAAACTCCCCAATGTGGACAGTTCGCAAATTTTCCTCTTCGGCGGAAGCCAGGGCGGGTTCGTGACGGCGCTCACCGCGGCGGACGAGG
>CANRCY010000040.1 GCA_947629225.1 uncultured Clostridia bacterium
GCTCTACATGTCTTTCATTTTTTCTGTTCATCGGCAAAGCCTCTTTTGAACCACGCGACTATCGCGTGGTTTTCTTTTAGACAATAAAACATGCCCGCGCGCCGCAAACGCGGCGCGCGGGCAAAAATCGTTTGTTTGTCAAAAGGCGCATTTCTCCGCGAGGAAGGAGTCAAGCTCTTCCGCGGGCAGGCGCACCTGCTCCATGCTGTCGCGGTCGCGCACCGTCACCGTGCCGTCTTCCAACGTGTCGAAGTCGATCGTGATGCAGTAGGGGGTGCCGATCTCGTCCTGGCGGCGGTAGCGCTTGCCGATCGAGCCCGCTTCGTCGTAGGTCACGGAGAATTTCTTTTTCAGCGCGGCGGCAAGTTCCTTCGCCTTGGGCGCGAGATTCTTTTGGAGCGGCAGGACCGCCGCCTTGTAAGCCGCGATCGCGGGGTGGAAATGCAATACGTTTCGCACATCGCCGCCTTCGAGGGTCTGCTCTTCGTAGGCTTCGGAGAGCACGGCGAGCATCAGGCGGTCCGCGCCGATGGAGTATTCGATGACATAGGGGATAAACTTGCTCCCGTCGAAGGGATCCACATAGAGGAGTGACTTGCCCGAATATTCCTGGTGGCGGCTAAGGTCGTAGTCGGTGCGGTTATGGATGCCGTTGAGCTCCTGCCAACCCATGGGATAGAGATATTGGATGTCGCACGCCTGTTTTGCATAGTGGGCGAGCTTGTCGTGGTCGTGGAATCTGAGATGTTCGGGATTAAAGCCGAGGTCGACGAGGAACGCAAACGCCTTTTGCTTGAATTCTTCGTAATACTGCCCGTCCGTACCCTCTTTGCAGAACCATTGGTGCTCCATCTGTTCGAACTCGATGGTGCGGAAGATGAAGTTCCCGGGGGTGATCTCGTTGCGGAACGCCTTGCCGATCTGCGCAATGCCGAAGGGGACCTTTGCCCGCACGGAACGCTGTACGTTGCCGAAATTCACGAATTCTCCCTGCGCCGTTTCGGGGCGGAGATAAATTTTGTTCTGGCTCTCGTCGGTCACGCCGCGCGACGTCTCGAACATGAGGTTGAAGGTGCGGATGTTCGTCCAGTTGAAGTTCCCGCACACGGGACAGCACACATGGTGCTCCTCGATGTACTTCTCCATCTCCTCGTTCGTCATAAGGTCGGGGTTCACCGCGCCCTTCGAATGCGCTTCGATGAGGTTGTCCGCTCTATGGCGGGTCTTGCAGGACTTGCAGTCCATCTTGGGGTCGGAAAAAGAGGTGGTATGCCCGCTCGCTTCCCACACGCGGGAATTCATCAGAATGGCGGCGTCCACGCCGAAGGAGTTTTCGCTCTCCTGCACAAAGCGTTTCCACCACGCCCGCTTGATGTTGTTTTTAATCTCCACGCCCACGGGACCGTAGTCCCACGTGTTGCCCATGCCGCCGTAAATTTCGCTGCCGGGGAAAATAATGCCGCGGTTTTTGCACAGCGCCACCAATTTGTCCATCGTTACGCCGCTGTTTGCCATAGAGTTTCTCCTTATGATATAAAATGTAGATTTATCGGATGCAGGTTGATTTTAGCATGTTTGAAAAGCCCCGTCAAGCGTTTGCGCGCGCCTAAATCCCGAGCGCGCGGAAGACGTAAGGGGCAGGGCACCCCGCGGCGAAGGCGATCAGGAACCATTTCAAGAGCGAAAAGGCAGTCCCCGAAGGAAAGAGCAACGTAAAGCAGAATACCGCGCCGACGAGGGCGATCCCGACGGGGATCCGCCACAGCCGTCTCGGGAAAGGGGTGGGATTTTCTTCGATCCCGAAGTGCGCCGCGGCGAGCGCCGTGGAAGCTCCCGCCAAGAGCCCCGCCGCCTGAATGTAATCGTGCGCGGCGTTCGGAAAGATGCAGGGGATCATGGCGAGCGCGGCAAGGCACAGGAGAATGAGATAGCGGTAGGCGTACGCAAATTTGAAGACGACCGTCCACGCGATCGCGATCAGGAGCCCGAAGCAGAATCCCGCCAAAACGTCGGTGGGGTAGTGCGCTCCGAAATAGAGGCGGGAGAGCATGACGAGCACAACGAGGACGCCCGCCAAAATCCATGCGAGGATTTTCTTCGCCGCGCCCGCCGCCGCAAACAGAAAACTTCCCGAAGATTGGGTATGTCCGCTCGGGAAAGAGGCGTACGGGTCGAGGCTGTCCGCAAGGAAGGGGGGCTCGCGGTAAGTCAGCGCGTCCGAATGGGCGATAAAGGGTCGGGGACGCGCGATCGTAAACTTCATAAAGGAGTTTATGGGGAAAGAGGTGAGCGCCGTCATGATGATCTGTTCGCCCGCCCTTCTCGGCGCAAGCCAAAACACGAGGATGGAAACGCCCCCTACGATCATCGCCTCTCCCAACACGGAGAAGAGCCCGAAAAACACGTCGAGCGGCACACAGCGGAGCCCCTCGAAAAATTGGAGGATCGCAACTTCGAAATTCATACGTTTCTATTATAGCACCCTTTCTGCAAAATAGCAAGAAAAAACCGCCCGCGGCGGGGCGGCGGTCAAATATCTCTTCCCACAAGATCGTCGAGCGTCACTTCGAAGAAGTCGGCAAGCAATATGAGCTGCGAGATCGAGGGCTCGCTGTATCCCGTCTCCCAATGGGAGATCGTTTTTACGCTGATCTGCAAAAGATCGGCAAGCTGTTGCTGCCCCAACCCGCGCATGGAGCGCAATTCCCGCAAAGTCTCCTTAAATTTCATATCTCTATAATGTATCAATTTTTGAGAAAAACGCTTGACATTCTCAAAATCTGAGAGTATGCTAAAAGAAAAAACGGAGGAAGAACCATGAACAAAAAGAAGAAGACGATCCTGATCGTCTCAGCCGTTGCGGCGGCGGTCCTCATCGCGGTGATGATCGTTCTTGCGGCGACGGGCGTATTCGGCAAGAAGAAGGAAGATACGGGGCGTGTGGAGCCGCCGCACACCCACACTCTCGTCCGCCACGCGGGCACTGCTACCTGCGAAGAGGCGGGAGAGATCGAATATTGGTCCTGTTCGGGTTGCGGAAAAACCTTTTCGGACGGCGAGGGGAAGACGGAGGTCACCGACCTCTCCGCACCCGCGCTCGGGCACACGGAAGGGGAGTGGACGGACGGCGGGGAAGAGCACTTCAAACAGTGCACCCGTTGCCAGAAAGAGCTCAAAAGAGAGCCGCACACGCTCGAAGGAAACCGTTGCACCCTCTTCGGGCACGTCGAAGAGGAGAAGGACGCGAGATTGCTGTTTGTCCTCTCGGAAGACAGCAGCCACTACATCGTTGCGGGGATCGAAGAGGGCTCCACAGGCACCCGTGTGATCGTTCCCGAAGAGCACCTCGGCGTTCCCGTGACGGAGATCGCAGACAGCGCGTTCGACAGCTGCGAGATCTCGGAGCTGTCTCTTCCCGAGACCATTACGAAGATCGGGGAGAGCGCGTTCGGTCTCGTCACGGGCTTGAAGGAAGCCGTCGTGCCGCTCAGCGTGGAGAGCATGGGGGCATACGCCTTTTGGGGGAGCTCCTTAGAGCGGGTCACCGTCGGGAAAGCGCTCGCAAAGGGCGCGTTCCAACAGTGCGAAAACCTCGCCGAAGTGATCGTCGCCGAAGGCGTTACCACCCTCACGCTCGCCCTCTCCGAAGGCGAAAGTTACAAAACGTATGTCTTTTACAAATCTCCCGTGAAAACGGTGCGGCTTCCCTCGACGCTTGTAAAGTTCTCGGGCGGAATGTGGCCCATGGAGTCCTTCTTCTCCTATTGCACCGAGCTTGAAACGCTCGAAGTCGCCGCGGGGAACGAGAACTTTTGCGCGAAAGAAAACGTTCTGTGCAACGGCGCGGGCACGGAAGCGCTCTACGTTCCCGAGGGTCTGAAAACGGTCAAGATCGCCGAAGGGATTACCGCGCTCCCCTCGGGCTGTTTCGAAGGGTACGAAAACGTCGAGACGGTGGAACTTCCGTCCTCGCTCACGAAACTGCCGCAGTACTGTTTTTCCGAGAGTTCGATCGTCTCCGTCTCTCTGCCCGACAGCATCACCTCTCTCGGAGATTGGTGTTTTTATTCCTGCAAAAAACTCGAAACATTGCACATCGGGAGCGGTCTCGGCAGCGGCAGCATCTGGTCGGGGATCGGCATTTCCACCCGCACCTTCCGCGGAACGCACGTCGCGAAGGAACTTACGGTCAGCACCGACAATCAAAAATTCAAGGCGGAGGGCGGCGCGTTGCTCTCCAAAGACGGCAAGAAGATCTATCTGACAAACGCAAAGCTCGAAATCCCCGACGGCGTGGAAGAGCTCGACTGTTATCTCTTTTCCGATGACGAGACTCTTCAGACCTTCACCTTCCCCGAGGGGATAAAGGGGATCGGTTACGGCACCTTTACGGGTTGCGCCAATCTGAAGACGGTCAAACTTCCCTCTACGCTCGAATATATCGACGCCTATGCGTTCAGCGAAACGGGGATCGAAGAGATCACGATCCCGAAGAGCGTGACGAAGATCGGCATGGAGGCGTTCCGCGGGTGCGAGGAGCTCCGCGAGGTCGTGTTCGAGAACGAAGTCGGCTGGTACACCTTTCAAAACGGAAGCAGCAGTATCGAAACGCGGGTGGACAGGGACGTCTCCGACCCCGCCGCGAATGCCGAGGCGCTCTTGACGCCCAATCTTCATTGGGCGCGGGACAAGTCGAAGGACTGAGCCGCTTTTGAGAAATCCCCCAAGACAGCCGCCCGCCGCGCAAATTTGCGCGGCGGGCGGCTTAGCTTTTGCTTATACAAGCTATTTTTTTCTTATCCCCCCGTTCAAACACTACCGTTTTTTTGGCAAACGTGCTATAATACGGGTTGAAAACTTGCAAACAGGACGGAACTGCGCATGGAAGCGGAAAACTTTATTCAGCAGATCGTCGAGGACGATCTCAGATCGGGCAAGATCGCGGGGGTACAGACCCGTTTCCCGCCCGAGCCGAACGGATACCTTCACATCGGGCATGCCAAGAGCATGTTCGTCAACTTCGGCACGGCGGAAAAGTACGGCGGAAAGTGCAACCTCTTCTTCGACGATACCAACCCGAGCAAGGAAAAAACGGAGTATGTCGACGCCATCAAGCGGGATATCCGCTTCCTCGGCTACGAATGGGCGCGCGAGTGCTACGCCTCCGACTTTTTCGATACCATTTACGAGTTTGCCGAAAAACTCATTCGGGATGGCAAGGCGTTCGTGTGCGACCTCTCTGCCGAGGAGATCAAAAATACCCGCGGCACCCTCACCGAACCGGGGCAGGAGAGCCCTTATAGGAACAGGAGCGTCGAGGAGAACTTAAAGCTCTTCCGCGAGATGAAGGCGGGCAAGTATGCGGACGGCGAAAAGTGTCTCCGCGCCAAGATCGACATGTCCTCCCCCAACGTCAACCTGCGCGACCCCGTCATCTACCGCATCCTGCACGCCACCCACCACAGAACGGGGGACAAGTGGTGCATCTACCCGATGTACGACTATGCGCACCCCATCTGCGATTATTTGCAGGGAGTGACCCATTCCCTCTGCACCCTCGAATTCGAAGACCACCGCCCGCTCTACGATTGGGTCGGGATCAATTTGGGGTTCGACCCCAAGCCGCGGCAGATCGAGTTTGCGCGGCTCAACGTCACCAACCTCGTCATGAGCAAACGGTATCTCAAAAAGCTCGTCGAAGACGGCTCCGTGCACGGCTGGGACGACCCGAGAATGCCCACCCTTGCGGGGCTCCGCAACCGCGGCGTTCCCGCGGAAGCCATCAAAGATTTCTGTTCCCGTATCGGCGTTGCCAAGGCAAATTCCGAATGCGAGATCTCCTATTTCGAAGCGGTCGTGCGGGACTATCTCAACGCCCACGCCCCCCGCGCCATGGCAGTGCTCGACCCCATTAAGCTCACCGTTACGAATTATACGGGGAGCGAAGAGGTGGACTTCGAGATCAACCAGACGGCGGAAAACGCGGGCACGCGCAAAGTGCCCTTCTCGGGCGATCTCTATATCGAGCGGAGCGATTTCTCCCTCGACCCTCCGCCCAAGTATTACCGCGGGAAGATCGGCGGCTATGTGCGCCTGAAAAACGCCTATATCGTGCGTATCGACGAAGCCGTCACCGACGGAGAGGGCAACGTCCTCGAAGTCAAGGCGACTTACCTTCCCGAATCGCGCAGCGGCTCGGATACGAGCGGCGTCAAGGCGAAGGGGGTCATCCAATGGGTCGACGCGCACACCTGCAAAGACGCGGAGATCCGCCGCTACGAACACCTTCTGCGGGACGCGGACTATGCGGGGCAGGACTTCTCCGAACGCATGAACGAAGACAGCGAGCACATCTTCCTCGGCAAAGCCGAGAGAGCCCTCTTCGAAGCGGAAGAGGGAACGGCGTTCCAGCTCATGCGCACGGGCTACTACAAAAAGTGCACCGAAAAGGGCAAGCTCGTCCTCTCCGAGATCGTCTCGCTCAAAGATAACTTCAACAAATAACGCCTCCGCGCCTCTCCGCGCCGTTTGCGCATACCCGTCCCGCAAAAAGACAATACTGTTGGCGGAGAAAGTATGTTGGACGAACGGGGGAGCGCGTTGCTCGAAAAGATCAACGGGATTTGTTGCGGGAGCGGCTTTAAGATCTTCGAAGAAGAGGATTTGCTCTCCTCTTTTTCGGGGGGACTGCAACAAGAGGAACTCAAAAGCCTTCTTTGCGACCTCGAAGAGAAGAGATATATCGAGATCAGGTATGCGGAGGACGGGGTGTACTGCCTCCGCCCTCTTCCCGAAGGCAAATTATATTTCGAAGCGTTGAGGCGGCAGCGCCGCGAAGGGGTCCGCCGCCGCACGGACGCATTTTTTCTTTCCGCCCTCGGCGGGTTTCTCGGCTCCCTTGCGGGCGCTTTTCTCGTTTGGCTCATCTTCTTTCTCGCGGGGAGAGTATGATCAGCGACAGGCTCAACAGAAGGGAAAACGAGGTCATGAACGCCGTCTACGAACTTTCGGGGGGAAAGGAACGCTTTCTCGTCTCGCCCGGGGAGCTCGCGGCGGCACTGCCCGCCCGCGGCAAATACGACGAGGCGGGGCTCGAAAAAACGATGAACAGTCTCGCCCTCGACGGGTACTTCGAATACATCGAATCGGACCGCAAGGGAGAAAAAACGTACGTCATCCACATGCGGGAAGCGGGCATGAGCTACCGCCGACAAGACTATCAGCGTAGAAGGGGGCTCGTGTTCCGTATCGCCGTCGCCGCGCTCGGCGCCGTCGTTACCTTCTTGGTCGGGTTGCTTTTGCGGGCGATCTTCGGGTGAAACGCTTGACATTTCCGCGCGGAAGGGTTAGGATATAATAAACGAATGTTTGCAAGGGGGAGTACGAATTTGGAACATCATGACTTTAAGCTGATCTCTCCCTTTGCGCCGACGGGAGACCAGCCCGAGGCGATCGAAAAACTCACCGAAGGGGTGCTCGACGGGATCCGCACGCAAGTGCTCGTCGGCGTTACGGGCAGCGGAAAGACGTTCACAATGGCGAACGTCATCAAAAACGTGGGCAGACCCACCCTCGTCATCGCCCATAACAAGACGCTCGCGGCACAGCTCGCGGGCGAATTCCGCGAATTCTTCCCCCAAAACAGGGTGGAATATTTCGTCTCTTATTACGACTATTACCAGCCCGAGAGCTATATCCCCTCCACCGATACTTATATCGAAAAAGACCTCTCGATGAACGACGAGATCGATAAGCTCCGCAACGCCGCCACCTGCTCTCTGGGCGAACGGGACGACGTGATCGTGGTGAGCTCCGTCTCCTGTATCTATGGGTTGGGCGCGCCCGAGGAATTTTTCCGTTTGGGCGTTTCTCTCCGCCCGGGGCAGGAGATGGCGCGGGACGAGCTTTTGCACCGTCTCGTGGAGATCCACTATTCCCGCGGGGACATCGACTTCAAGCGTTCCACTTTCCGCGTGCGGGGGGACGTCGTGGAAATTTTCCCCGCTTCCAACTCCGAAGTTGCGATACGGGTGGAGTTTTTCGGCGACGAGATCGACGCGATCGGCGAAGAGGACGTCGTCACGGGCAAGGTCGTCTCCTCTCTTTCGCACGCCGTCATCTTTCCCGCGAGCCACTACGCCGTCGGGAGCGAACGGCTCGCCTCCGCCCTCTCCATGATCGAGGAAGACTTGCAGGGCGAGGTGAAGGCGTTCGAGGACGCGGGCAAACTGCTCGAAGCGCAGCGTCTCCGCCAACGCACCGAGCACGACCTCGAAATGATGCGCGAGATCGGCTACTGTTCGGGGATCGAGAACTATTCCCGCTATTTCGACGGGCGTTCCCCCGGGCAACCCTCCTTTACCCTTCTCGACTATTTCCCGCCCAATTTTCTCGTGTTCATCGACGAGAGCCACATGACCATTCCGCAAATCCGCGCGATGTACAACGGCGATCTCTCGCGCAAGATCAATCTCGTGGACTACGGATTCCGCATGCGCTCCGCCTACGATAACCGTCCGCTCACTTTCGAGGAATTCGACGCGCGCGTGCCCCAGCTCATCTGCGTTTCGGCAACGCCCGCGCCCTATGAACTCGGGCAGGCGGGGCAGGTCGTCGAACAGCTCATCCGTCCCACGGGACTTCTGGACCCTCCCGTCACCGTCAAGCCGACCAAGGGGCAGATCGACGATCTGCTCTCCGAGATCCACACCGTCGTGCAGAGCGGCGGGCGGGTGCTCGTCACCACCCTCACCAAGCGCATGGCGGAATCGCTCACCGACTATCTCAAAGAGAACAACGTCAAAGTGCGCTACATGCACTCCGACGTCGATACGCTCGAACGCATCGACATCGTCAACGGGTTGCGGTCGGGGGAATTCGACGTGCTCTGCGGCATCAACTTGTTGCGCGAGGGGCTCGACCTTCCCGAAGTCAAACTCGTCGCCATTCTGGACGCGGACAAAGAGGGCTTTTTGCGCAGCGAGACCTCCCTCGTGCAGACGATCGGCAGAGCCGCGCGGAACGCCGAGGGGCGGGTCATCATGTATGCAGACGAAATGACGGGGAGCATGGAGCGCGCCATCGGCGAGACCAACCGCCGCCGCGCCAAACAGCAGGCGTATAACGAGGCGCACGGCATTGTCCCCAAGACCATTGTCAAGGAAGTCAAGCCGTCTCTCCTCATCACGAGCAAAGTCAAACCTTCAGGGGACATCAAACTCAAAGACATTCCCGAGGAGATCGAAAAGCTGAAAGCGCTCATGAAGGTCGCTTCCAACGCGCTCGACTTCGAGCGGGCGATCGAGATCAGAGAGACCATCAACGAACTGAGAAAGAGAATGCGAAAATAGGCAGGTGAACAGATGAAAATAGCGGTGGATTTGGACGACACCTTGTCCGTCGTCGATCGGGTGACGCGCGCGCAGGGATACATCGAACGCATGGGGCTTCCGTTCAAACTCAGAAACAGATACTCGCACGCGCTCGCCGAAGTGTTCGACTGGGAGCTTGCCGACGTGCTCGAATTCGTGCATGCGGGCGGCATTACCGTTTTCACGGACGCCGAAGCGCGCAGGGGCGCCCGCGAGGCGCTTGCGGCATTCAAAGCGGCGGGGCACACGGTCACCGTGCTCACGGCGCGCACCAAAGAGTGGTTCGTCAACCCCGAAACGGTCTCCCGCGATTGGCTCGAAAAGCGGCACATTCCGCACGACGGCATCGTCGCGGGCGTCTCCGATAAGGGAACGTGGTGCGTGGAAAACGGCTACGGCGTGCTCATCGACGATTACGCGGAGACCTGCCTCTCCGCACAGGAGCTTGGCGTAAACGCCATCTTATTTACGGACAGGAGCAACATTTCCCGCGCGCATGAGATACGGTACGCCGCGGGAACATGGAAAGAGATCGAAAAAACGGTGGAGCGGATCGCGCTCGCACAACGAAGACCATGAAAGATTATCTGTATGTCAAAGGGGCTAAGGAGAACAACCTCAAAAATATCGACGTAAAAATCCCGCGGAACTCTCTCACCGTGTTTACGGGGGTGAGCGGCTCGGGCAAGTCTACGCTTGCCTTCGATACCATTTTCGCCGAGGGGCAGCGCCGCTATATGGAGAGCCTCTCTTCCTATGCCCGCCAATTCCTCGGCATGATGGAAAAGCCCGACGTCGAGAGCATCGAAGGGCTCTCTCCCGCGATCTCCATCGACCAGAAGACGACCAGCCACAACCCGCGTTCCACCGTGGGCACCGTCACCGAAATTTACGACTATCTGCGCCTTTTGTATGCCCGTATCGGCATTCCGCACTGTCCCAACTGCGGCAGGGAGATCAGAC
>CANRCY010000041.1 GCA_947629225.1 uncultured Clostridia bacterium
TTTTGGTATGGGTCTGCGTCGCTTCCGCAATGGTCGCCGTTACGACGAGTTGGAAGGTCTTCTCCTCTTCGGGAAGTTTGGTGACGCTCAGTTTGCCGTCTGCAAGCGTAATGCCGTCGGGCAAGCTGTCGCCCGATTTCACTGCCCATGCAAAGGTAACTTCTCTCTCGGAAGAGGTGGCAAGCGTCTGCGTGCCCGTAGCGGTGATCGTGAGCGTCTCCGCAACTTTTGCAAGCGCGGCTTCCGCCTTTTCGTCCGCCGTCCTCTCATCTACACCGGGAGTGAACGCAACAACGGAGCCGCCCTGCGTGAATTCCTTCGTGCCGTTGTAGTCGAGAAGGGTGCCGGTGACCGTGGCAGTCCCGCCGACTGCGACGTCGGAATAATGAGAACCTTTTACGCGGTACGCCTTAATGGTCTGCCCTTCAACTTCCATATCGAACGTGGCGTTCTTATATTGAGTCGTATCAACTTCTTCGACGTTGGTGACAACGCCCGTGAGGCTGTAAGTGCCGGGGAGAGACTGGTCTTTTTCAAGCGCGAAGAGTGCGTCCACGATCTCCTTTGCCGAATAGGTATATCCGCATCCGCAGACGTTGAGCTTGGGCTCGCAATCTTCCGTCTTGGTGTTCACGTCGCAGCCCTCTGCCGTGCAGGTAGCCGTGTGCGTCCACGTATTTGCGACGTGTTCGTACGTCCAATTATGAACGTGCTCGTCGGGGTCGCGCTCGATCGCTTCCACGTCGATGGAAGTCAAACGGCACTGACCTGCCGTCGTCCTGAATGTGACGACTTCCTGCGGGGTCTCGAAATCTACGCTGATCGTGAGCCCGTCTTCCGCAAGGGCAATGTCGCCATTGATGGGAAGATCGGAATTTTGAAGGCTCGTTAAGAGATATTCGGGATAAGGGCTGTCATCATATCCCTGCGCGCTATGGAAGTCGATATGGATGATCCTGGCGTTCTCCATTTCGATGTTGACAGTCGTGTTCTTATAGAGACGAATGGGCACATAGTCGGCAACATTGCTCGTATTGGTGAGCGTAATGCCGTTCTGCTTCCAGACCTGCTCGTTATTGTCCGTATCGATCTTCGTGCGGTTCGCTCTATCCGTGAGATCGAGCGAAGCGGTGACCGCCTCTTCCGACGACTTCTTCGGGATTTTGTGACCATAGTCTGCGGTCTTCGTCGCTTTGCCTACGGTGACGGAAGCTGTGAGCGTGTACTCCACGTCCACCGTTGCACGGGTGATGCCGATGGAATAGCGGGCGCTTGAATCCATCTCCGTGCCGATCTTCACATACTGCCCGATGTTTTCCGTTTCGGAGGAAACAGTCCAAACGATGGGATAGGTCTTGTCCCCTACTTTGGTCTGCGCGAGAACGGGATAGTCGGCGGGCGTTTCGTAATTTTTCACTTTGCCATCTTTGTCGAGGTAGATGCCGTTAAGCACCGTGATCGCCGACTGTGCGATCTCCTCGTCCGATGTGCCGTCCTCTTTCGGAGCGCAAGCGGAGACGCCGAGCACAAACGAGATTGCCATAGCAAGTGAAGCTATCGCGATCAGCCATCTTCTTTTCATACAACTTTCTCCTTTATAAAATATTTTTATTTTTTGCTTGGAACATAAAGACCTGCCCCGTCCGGTTTCCCTCGGGGCAGATTGAAGTCAGTCGAGGATCTCGATATTTGCAGAGAGATGAACCTTGACCTGATATGCGCCTTCGTACTTATCGATGATCCCCTTGACGTTGATCGTCTTGCCTTCGTAGCGGCTCTGCGGAATAAGTACGCCGTTTTCATAGAGAGGCAGGGTGCGGATAGTGATACTCGTCTTGGTCCCGTCGGCATTCGTCTGCTCGCAGGTGAGGGAAATAGCCCCCGTGTTGTCGCCCTTTTGTGTGGTGTAAGCGCTGACGACTTTCAAGTTTTTCATGGAGACGGACGCTCCCATAACGGCTTCCCCGAAGTTGACGGTGACATCTTCGAGCTTCTCCTCACCATCCTCGTCCTTTACGAAAAATTCCATCGTGAGCTCACCTTTGGATATTTGCTTGGCGGTAAGTTCTTGGAACTTCGCCTCCCCCGTGCCGATGACCCTGCTGTCGTCGTCGCGCGGGCGGATCGCATTTGCATGGACGCCCGAGATCTGGTAGGTATCCCCCGTTTCGTAATATGTAACGGTACCGATCACATGCACGGTGTTGCCGACGGTGAATACCTTTGAAAGCGCGCTCGTACTCGTCCCGAGGAATACGGCCATACCGTAGGCGACGCCGTCCGCCTCGACATAGTCCTCGATGTAAGCGGTCTGGAAAGCGCCGTCTGCAAAGAGCGCAACCACCACGCCGTCTACGCTGACTTTCTTATCGACGTAATTATCGACGCGGAAGCGGAGCTGCTTTAAGTCGACGGGGAGCGCGTCACCTTCGAAGAAGTTTTCGTCAACGGTGCCTTCCGGCGAATAGATGCAGAGTTCCTGCGCCCTCGCCTGGTTGAGCGCGGCAAACGCCGTCTCGCCGTATCTGTTCTGTGCAGTCGAGGAGGCGAACGCAAGACCGTTTTGCAGAATCTCCACATTCAGGTTGCGGAATTTCGTCTCGCCCTCGGGCATGTACCAGATCCAAAGAACGTAGCGCTCGCCCGTGGAGTCGATATTCCATCTGCCGTCGTCCGATTCGACGACGATTTTCTGCGCCTTTTCCAGTTTGCCGCGCGTGAATTTGGAAGCGGTCTTACCCCACTTCTCAATGTCGCCCGTCGATTCGGGCGTATCGACCGCGATATAGCGCGCCTTGATGTAGCCATCCGTCCCCGTAAAGTCCGCCGAGTTGTATCCTGTCAAATCGGAATTCACGGGGTCGAAGTGGGTCGTATCGCCGTCGATGTAGTTCCTGACCTTGACTTCCTGCTTCTTGGTTTCGCTCCCGAAGTCGAGTTCCAGCTCTCCCGCATAGTCCACGGGATCGGTTATGGGAGGATCCGGCTCGACTACGGGCGGATCTTGGTTGTCGGGATCGGGTTTGGGGTCTCCGCAACCCGCAAAGATCGGAAGAATGAGCGCGGACGCGACCAAAAGAGCAAGGATATTTTTCAAAGATTTCTTCATGGTTGTACCCCGCTTTCTCTTTAGGTAATACTCTCAATGCAATTTCGCACTGCTGTTTGGAAGGCGCTGTCTATGGACGTATTGGAGAACACTGCTTGAAGAAGCGCTCCCACTTCGGTGCGAGCCCGCGACGATCCAACGAATGCAGGGGATGTGAAGTAAGCGTCTTTCTGTTCAAGGCACATTTTGGCTGAGAGAGCGGCAAGACCCGTCGTCCCATTTGCGTTTTCTTCCAGTTCGTTCTTGTAGGAATCCAGCGTCATCATGTACTCCATTTTTAGCGGGGGCATGTATCCCGAGTCAATGGAGAAATCTGCCTGGAACTCAATATTCGTCGTGAGATACTTGACGAGAAGCCAGCTCGCGAGCACTTCTTGAGGATCATCACTCTTGAAGATGCAAACAGAGGGACCCTGCGAAATCGCCTTCGGATGGTCGGGATCGATTTGCGGGATCTGAGCGATGCCTGCTTCAAAAGCATATTGTCCGTTTACAAGCTGAGGCTTCTGATACTGCCCGCCCGCGGTAGAGCCAACGCACATATAACACTTCGGCTCGGTAAGAGAGGTGAAGAGACTCGATGTATATGTGCCACTGTTCATCTCCTGTGTGGTGAAGTATCCTTTTTGAAAGTTCTCGGCAAGCTTTCCCACGAAACTACGGTTCTTTTCGTTATCGAAACGGAATCTATTCGCCGCCGTACCTGTTGGATAGGTGTATGCGGAATCATATTGCTCGCACATGGTGATGAACCAGTTCGCTTCAGAGTCGTAGCCAAAGGGAATGCAATCGGGATCGATCTCAAGAATGCGCTCACAGGTTTCCCAAAGTTCATCCCATGTCGTGGGCACTTTAAGTTTGTTATCGTTGAAGAAGTTCTTGTTATAGAACATAACTTCGGTAGATTTCGCAAAGGGAAGCATGTACATCATTTTTCCGTCGCCGAACATGTGACCTTCGTTGTAAAAGTTCTCCACAAACATGTTTTTCTCTTCCACAGTAAGACCGAGATTGTATTCATCGCCGTTTGCGAGCGTGATTTTTTCATCAGCATATGTGCCGCCGGGAAGAAAATCGTTTATAGCCAACACGGAATTCGATACGTTATAATCGGCGACATGATCACCATAGCAATAAGCAATGTTGGGTTGGTTCCCTGCGGTGATTTCTTGACCAATTTGAGTATGAACATCATCATAGTTGCCGTACTTCGCATCCACAACGGTAATGTTCGGAAAGAGTTCCTTGAAAAGTTCAAGTTGGTAGTCAAGTTTTTCTTTCAACACTTTTCCCATTGTATGGTAGAAACTAATCGTGACAGGCTTTTCGATGTCAAATCCACCCTCGGGCATCTTGAACCCGCCCGATGTTGCAAGCGTCACGTTTGCTAAGTCATCTGTCGAGGACCCGCTGTTGTTGATTGTGCCTTCCCCAATGCAGCCGGTGAAGCCGATTGCCACCGTACAGAGCATTGAACCCGCGAGCATGATTGCGCCGATTTTGTTTTTCATAAATATCTCCTTTTTATATTTTTCAAATTAAGTGCGGGGAAACATTATCCCTTGATGCCACTTCTCGAAACGCCGCGCATGATGTATTTGCGGAAAAAGATGAACACCAGAAGAAGCGGAACGGTTACGAGAACGACTGCCGCCATTTGAAGCGGATAGTCGATCAAATTCGTTCCCGCAATATTGAAGCTTGCACCGCGCAGACCGACCGTCACGAGTCTGTGCAAATCGTCGTTCGCGACAAGCTGAGGCCACATATAAGAGTTCCACGAACCCATCATCTTGAGAATGGTGATGGTGATAAGGGTGGGAGACGCGAGCGGGATCATCACTTTCCAGAGATATTTGAGATCACTCGCCCCATCTACCTTGGCGGCGAGATACAGCTCGTTGGGGATCTGCATAAAGTTCTGCCGCAAGAGATAGATGTAGAACACGCTCACGAGGAAGGGCACGATGAGAGAGAGATAAGGAAGTGAAGCATTCCAAAATGTGGGTCCCTCTTTCAGGTCATAGATCCAATGAAAAGATGATACAGTAATATAGTTAGTGACGGTGAACAGTTCGCCGGGGATCATCATGGTCGCGAGCATTGCGCCGAAGAGGAGGTTCTTCCCCTTGAATTCGAGCCGCGCAAAGGCATAGGCGGAGAGCACGGTCACGACAAGCGACAGCAGAGTGGAAACGACGCCGACGAGTACGGTGTTGAGAAAGAGTCTGCCGAGATCAAGATCGCCGGTGAATGCCGTAAGGTATGTGTCCCAACGAAAATCGTGCGGCCAAAGCGTGGGCGTACTTAAATTGTATTCATCCACCGTCTTCACGGACGAAATCAGCATCCAATAGAATGGGAAAATCATTGCAAGTGCAAAAACCGAGAGAAAGAGGTACGTTACGACTTTTACAAGAATCTTTTTCACTCGTTCCTTGCGGGAAATCCCGTCCGTTTTTCGATTATCCTTCATATCATTTCTCCTTAGTAATGTGTCTTCTTCTTGCTGACGTACATGTTGATCATCGTAACAATGAAGATGATCACAAATAGGATGAGTGCGGCAGCGCTTGCTTTCCCTTGATTGTGGGGAATATAATTATAGATAAAGCCGACCATCGTGTTGAGGCTTCCGTTTGCGCCCGTAGGTCCCATGCCATCGCCAAAGATACCGACGACGCTCGTGTATTCTTTAAAACCGCCGATAAAGCCTGTTATAACGACACAGGCAATCATCGGGGAGAGAAGCGGAACGGTCACCCGCCAGAATACCCGCCAGCGGGAAGCGCCGTCTACCTTTGCCGCGTCGTAATACTGCTTGTCCACGTTCTGAAGCCCGCCGAGCAAAACGAGGATCTTGAAGGGAAGCGCGTTCCATACGATGTAGATGACGAGGACTGCAATATTTGCCCAATAGGGGGACCCCCTATCAACCCAATTTATGTAGTGTCCACCAAACGCCTCGATGATGGTGTTGATAATCCCGACTGATGTCGGCGGTTTTGCAGGGGTTGGCCATACCATTCCAAACATCGCCGCAAAGACCATGCCGATTGCAATGGCGTTCGTAACATAGGGAAGGAAAAAGACGGTTTGAAAGAACTTCTTCAACCATTTAATGGAGTTGAGTGCGACCGCGATAAGCAGAGCAAGCATCGTAGAGATGGGCACCGTGAGCACGGTGAGGAGCATCGTGTTGCCAAGCGCAATCAGAAACGAGTCCCCCGTCGTAAAGACATTGATAAAGTTATTAAAGCCGAATTGATATTTAACCCCTTGGATCGCTTTTGCATAATCGTAACCGACGACAGCACCGAGATCCTCATCCCAACGGCACAAAAAAGAAATCCGAATGGTATTGAAGATGGGCCATACCGTGAACACAAGCAAAAGAATGATCATAGGTGTGAGATACAGCCATGCTTTCCATTGATTCTTCAAATTTTTATTTTTCCGATTTGATTTTTTATGGCTCATTGGGATATATCGTCCTCCTTATCCATTTGCGTCTGCGTCGGGTCGGCGATTTCCGTGTTCTCCGCATTTTCCGCGGGAGCGCCCTCTTGCGCTACGTCCTCCGCGGGCGTTTCGGGCTTTTTGCGGAAAGCTCCCCCGATCTTTGCGAAGAAGTTCTTCACCTTTGCGACAAATCCCTTCTCCTCTTCGGGCTGCGTCTGCTTCGACGCGTCGTCCGCCTCGCGCGGGAGCGGACCTTCATGGAAGGCGTAAAACTCCCCTTCCGCTTGCATCGCGCGGAGCATTGCCTCGTGCGCGGCGAACTGTTTCCCGAAGTAAACGCGGCTCTCCGTCTCTCTGTTGAAGACGAAGACTTTATGTTCTTTCAGGCGGAATTTTACCTCGCCCGAGTCGGAAACTTTCCCCGCTTCGTCGGCGGAAACGATCGAACGTATCACGGGATTCAGCGAATTCTCGTTTGTGGAGACGACGGAAACGTCTCTCCCCATAACGTCGATCCCCGAGACGGAGCAGGTGAGCCCGCCCTTCTCGTCGAGGATAAATCCTTCGGGACGAATGCCGATATATACTTCTTGGTCTTCCGCGCCCTTGGTGTCGAGTACCGCTTCTTCGCCGATGTAGAGTTTTTCTCCCTCGATCTTGCCGCGGAAGACGTTGATGGGCGGCGTGCCGAGGAATTTTGCGACGAACAGGTTCGCTGGGTCGTCGTACACCCACTGCGGCTTGCCCGTCTGCATGATAATGCCGAGCTTCATCACGACGATAAAGTCGGAAATGGACATTGCCTCCTCTTGGTCATGGGTGACGAAGATGGTCGTGATGCCCGTGTCGCGCTGGATGCGTCTGATCTCTTCACGCGTCTGCAATCTGAGACGTGCGTCAAGATTAGAAAGAGGCTCGTCCAAAAGAAGAACGCGCGGCATTTTTACAAGTGCTCGGGCGATTGCGACGCGCTGTTGCTGTCCGCCCGAAAGTTCGGACGGTTTGCGGTTCATATACTCGTCTATCTGGACAAGTTTTGCGACCTCATACACGCGCTTCAGCATTTCCTCTTTGGAGAGCCTGTTTTCTCCCTTCAAATTCTGCAAAGGAAATAAGATATTCTGTTGTACCGTCATGTGCGGGTAAAGTGCGTAATTCTGGAAAACGAGCCCGATTCCGCGGTTCTCTGCCGCGAGCTCTGTCACGTCGTCTTCGCCGAAATAGATCTTTCCGCTTGTCGGCGGTTGCAAGCCGCTGATCATATACAACGTGGTACTCTTCCCGCAACCCGAGGGTCCCAAAAGCCCGATGAGCTTTCCGTCGGGGATTTCGAGGTTGAAATCGTTTACGGCGACGACCTCGGCGTTCTTCTCCTTCTTGTTGCGGCTTGGAAAGATCTTTGTGAGATGCTCTAATACAACTTTCATGTCTTTTCCTTTTTTCCGTAGTTTTTATATCCGTTTAGAACGCCTGCGGCATTCCGAACTGCCTGATTTCAGCCGATCTGTTCTTCTTGCGCTTCAAGTTCCGCTTGCCTGCGCGCTTCCTCTTTCTTCTCTTTGAGTTCCTCTTCCGAAGCGTAGATCATCTGCGTCCGCATGTCGGCGGCGACCGTCACCGCGAGCAAGTCGTGGATGGGCGTTCTGTTCTTCGTCGCAAAGAACAAAATGACGTTCAGAAGGAGCAATGCGGCGAAGAGGATCACCGCGAGCAGCCCGACTCCTCCGAAGAAGAACAGGAATACGAGCAGGACGGGAAACATCGTTTCGATCGCGTATTTGCCGAGGATCGCCCTCGCAAACAGGGAGACCCCGCTGATCTTCACGCAATTCGGGTGCACCAAACAGATCCCGAACACTTTTTTGCCGACGGTCTGCCCGTTCTTCAAGATCAGCGGAAGGATGAATTCCAAACACAGAAAGGCAAAGAAGAGCCCCAAAGAGACGATCATGAACAGCATGGTATACAGTAAGCTGTACAGATTGCTCACCGTCGCGTCGGGCGGAAGAGCCGCATATCGGCGGAAGGTCTGCCCCATGGCGTGCTCCTCTTCGGAAGCGTCCATCGCCGCGATCACGTCGTCGACGGTCGCATAGTTTCCGTCCGCGTCCGTAAGAGTATTCTCCGCAGAGTCGAACGTAAAGCCGTAGCTCCCCGCAACGTCCTTTATGAGCGCCGCGACAATGTCGCCGAGGTCCTTTTGCTCCCCGTCTTTCGTGACGGTATAGCCGCTTTCCGTCTCTTCATAGGTAAAGCCGTAATATTCGGCTGCGCCCGGAATGCACTCTTCGCGGAACGCCGTCCACTCGCTGTTATACTGCCTCGCAAGTTCGTTTTTTCCTTCGAACCCGCAGATGAGCGAGACGATCCACATGAACCCCGTCGCGAGCACCGCGATCAGGATCGCGTCCAACAGCCATGCGGAGGCTCTCTTCACAATGCCGATTTTGTTGATCTCAAACATTTGTATGTTCATGCGGGCGTAACTCGGGCGGTCTTTCCCCGACCGCGATTTCCATTATAACACAAACCGCCGAAAGAATCAATGGTTTGAAAGCGAATTTATTCCCGCAAGACGGAATATTTTTTTTCACAGCTCCCGCCTCGGCGCTACCAACCGAATGCAAACAGGTATTCCACACGGCTTCCGTCCTCCGCCGTATAGACGATCTCAAGGTCGTATAAAAGTTCGACGAAGGTCGCTTCCACCCGCATCTCCGAGCCGCGGAAGTCGGAAATCCCCAAAAATCCGTCCGCGGAGAGCACATCCGCCCGAAAACGGGCAAGCTCGAAGACGGCGTTTCCGAAATATTCCTCTTTGAAGACGAGCCCCGCTCCCGCAAGACGGTCGGGAAGAAGCCCGCCGCTGTCGGAGACAAGAACGCCGTCTCGGTATTCCCCCTCTCCCGAAATCGTTGTCTTCACGGACGGGGGAAGTTCGTCGAGCCCCCCGATCTCCGAAAATCTCTCCGCAGAATAGCCGACCGCGATACAGCCTTCGGACGGGAAGGAAAAGGTAAATTCGCTTTTCAGAAAAGTATCTTCGTCAAAGGTATCCGTCACGGTGAGTTCGATCTGCGAATACTGCGCGTGCAGCATTTCGTTGAGCGCGGCGTAGCGGTCGGGCTCGGGCTCTTCGCCCTCGTCGTTGCAAGCCGAAAGGCAGACCGCGGCAAGGCAGAGGGAGAGAACGGTAACAATCTTTTTCATGCCGCTTCTCCTTCTCCCGCAAAGGACAGAGCCGCCTCTTCCGCGCGGCGCGCGGCGTCGTTGTAGCTTTGCACAATCTCGTTATATGCGTCGATCTCCTCTTGCAGAGAATCGATCTCTTCGGCAACTTCCTCCCTTTCCGCGGCGGAGAGCTCGCGATAAGCGGAGATCGCGTTTTTCAGGGCTTCGTGCCGTTCCGCAAGCGTCCCTTCGGGGGAGAGAGCTTCCACCGCGGCGCGGAAGGCGCGGAGCTTGGCTTCGTCGGGGAGCGCTCCCTCGTCCCAGATCGCGCGCGCATATTCGGGGTGGTCGATAAAGGGATTGCGGTTGTGCTGTATACGGAAGACTGCCTCGTTGCGGGTCGTCTCGATGCCGTCGACGGGGTCGAGCTCGTTCCATCTGAGCAGAAGCGCGAATGCTTCGTCCTCCGAAGGCGCGGAGATGATGTTCGTAATGGGCAAAGTGCCGAAATAGCCG
>CANRCY010000042.1 GCA_947629225.1 uncultured Clostridia bacterium
CCCCTTCGCTGAGGAAGAGATAGCTCCCCCCGAGGTTTGCCGAGAGCGGTTTTTTCGCGCGGACGCGGAGCTCGTACAGACGGTTGAGATTGACGTGCCGCACGGCGGAGAAAATGCGCGGCGGAAGAAATTCGAGCATCGCTCTATTGTATGGGACAAGACCCGCGGTTATGCCTTTTGGCAGGGCATAAAAAAGCCCCGACGCGCCGCAGAACAGACGCATCGGGGAGATTAAAGTTTCGTAAAGTTTTATTCGAGGACGAAAACGTTCACGGAGTTGTTCTTGACGGTCGCCTTCAAGACGTTTCCGCAGAGGGAAAGCTCGTGCGTTTCGGGCTCGATGTTCACCGTCTTGCCGTAGCGGACCCCGATCTCGTTGATGACCGTGGGGTCTTCGTGCCAGAGCGTCGTGACCGTCGCCTTCCTCTTTTCCGTAAAGTTTTTGAGAACGGCTTCCAATTCTTCGTCCTTTCCCGAGACGTTGACGACCTTCAGATAGATCTTGCCGTCTTCGCCCACCGTGACGCTTTGGAAAACCCGCTCGTTGACCTTCCAGACATTTTTGAAGAGAACTTCGTGCCATTCCCCGCCGAGCAAAATGGACGCGCGGAAGGTCTTTTTGGTGTATTCGAGGCGCATGACGTTGCCCTCGGGGGAATAGCCGAGGAACTTGTCTTTCCCCATCATCTCGCAGACGGTACGCATGAAGTCGACCCGCTTATCGAAGGAGACGTCGTAGCCCTTGTGGTTCTTGCCGTATTGGCAGCAGACGGAAAAGCCCGTGTCGTCCATCGTGCCCGCGTCGCGCACGTCCTTTACGCCGACGCCCGCGATAAAGCTCTGCTCTCCGCAGAGACGGCGGAACGCGATCTCCACGTTGCATTCCCCGAAATCCTGCGCGTCGTAATAAAAGCCGTTGAACGCGTCGCTCTCTTCGATGATGAGCTCGCCGTTTTCAAGGTGCCCGCCGCGGCAGTTGGGGAAGACCTTCCAGCCGCCCAAGCCGTTTTTGAAGTCGTGCTCGTAGAGAAGTTTGCCGCTCGCCCTGTCGTACACCGAGACTTTGGAGACCGCGCTTGCCGTTCTGTGACCGCCGATCATGAGCCCGCCCGCGTTGTTATCGTCGACGGGAGAAACGTCGGTGAGCGTATAACTGCCCACATTGCCCGCAAACATCTGCTGCACATAGTAGTTGGGGGTGAGCATCACTTCGCGCGGGTTGAACCAGATCATGTTTGGCGTCCAGCGGTAGTGGTAGGTAGAGGCGAAGAGCGGCGCATAGCAGGTCATCTTTACGACGTCGGAGTTGCGCTCGCAACCCGTGAGGAAGGCGGCTTCGCTCAAAGCGGAACGCAGGTTATTGTCGCCGTTGAGCCGTCCCCTGCCGTCGGACATCGTGTGCATCGCATATTCGCCCATGAACACTTTCGCGCCGTCTCTGTCGTAACAGTCGTAACGCTTGGTATTGTCGATGAACCATTGGTAGGAGTTATAAACATGTTCGTCGACGATCATGTCGCGGTACTTTTCGTTGATGATCTTCCAATTTTCGTTGCTGTCCTGCGGGCGGATGTCTACGCCCGCGCTCGTGACGACGGTGACGCCGAAGAGCTTCAAAAGGTCGGTCTGGCGTCCCTTGTACATATACTGCCGCACGCCGAGCAGGCAAGAGGCGAAGTTATCGAAGTACTCGTAGCCCCAATTCTCGTTTCCGATCCCCACATATTGAAGGTCGAAGGGAGCGGGGTGCCCCATATCGGCGCGCACTTTTGCCCAATAGCTCTCGTTCTTGTCGTCCGAACCGACGTCCCCCTTTGTAAAGAAGAGCAGGTCTGCCACGTTGTCGATGACTTCTTTTTGGAACTTTTCCGTGCCGGGGACGATGCGTTGGTAGCCCGTTTTGCGCTGTTCGCCCATGCGGATCTGGCAGAGCACGCCGCAGTGGAGCACGGGGAGCGGGGTCATGTGGAGATCTTCGCAGAGGCAGAAATATTCGTAGAACCCAATGCCGTAGCTCTGCATATACCGCCATACGTTGGGGATCTGGCGGCGCTGTTCCAAGGGACCCACCGTCTCCCGCCATTTATACTGATAGTCGAAGCTCACGTCCCCCTCTACCACGCAACCGCCCGGGAAGCGCAGGAAAGAGGGATGGCACGCCTTCAAAGCCTCCACGATGCGGACGGAGAGCTTGCCGTTGCGGTATTTGTCGGGGTCGCCCCATACGGTTTCGGGGAGAAGAGAAACATAGTCGATGCCGATCTTCCCGTTTCCCTCCAAGGTGATCGAGAGCCGCCCCATCGTGTCCTTTTCGGCGACGACGGACGTGGAGACCTTGACCCAATCCCCTTCCGTGCCCTCGGGAATTTTGATCTCGCCGATCGTGGTATGCCGCCCGTGCGCGCCCTTGATAAAGACTTTGGCGACCCCCTTGAAGCCGAGGCGTTTTACCCACATGGAAAAGCGGTAAGTTTCCCCGTTCGTGACGGGCATGCCGTAGTTATCGTAACCGCCCACGGTATAATAGCCGGGATTTTCGAGATGATAGACGCCGCCGACGTCGAGGAGCAGATAGGACGGGTTGTTTTTGTTCATGCCCCCTTCCGTTGCGATCTTACGCGGACCCGCGCCGTAAATATCCCAATAGAACCCCCTCTGTTTGCGCGCCTCTACCGTGCTCTCCGCATTGTAGTCGTCGTATGTAAAGTAGCCGAATTCAAAGGAGTTGTTGATGACCATCTCGGCGTTCATGCCGCCGTCGGCTGCCTGGTTGATGTCCTCGAAGAACAGCCCATAGAGATGTTTGGAGACGTCAACGCCCCGCTTTTTTGCGTCTAAGGTATAATGTAACATGTTTTCCCCCCGAAGTTTTTCGGCTTTCGCCGTGTTTGCCGTTTGAAATTATAACAATACTTTCCCGTTTCGTCAATTGTTTGCGGCAACTTTTTTTGCGGTTTGCATGCTCAGTGCGCTTCTTTTTGTTTGCGAAGTTCTTTGAGCTTGCCCAAGTTCGCGGCATAGTGGCGGAAGTCCTTGTCCGAAAGCACCGCGACGGCGATGGGAACAAGGGAGACAGCGACCGCGATACAGCCGTTTACGAGCAGTTCGAGCCATTGGCTGCCCATGGGAACGTGGCAGAAATACAGCCCCGTGAGGGCGGCGGCAAACAGTGCGATGTAGAAGTAATTTCTGGCGTAATAGCTCCCCGCGCCGCAATGCAGGGCGTGTTTGCAGAGCACGTGCGGCTCGACGATATGGCAGATGAATAAGTTGGTGAGAATGGTCGCCGCAATGACCCCGACGACGCTGAATTCCTCGTCCACAAGCCCGAAGAGATAGACGAAAGCAACGGAGAGAGCGATGTTCACGAGCCCTTCCGCAAGAGGCTTATAGCGGTCGTAATAGAAAGTCCCCGTGGCGTCGCGGAAGAGCAGGGTCGCCTGCCGCATGAATTGGATGAAATAGTTGAGCGTAATGACGAAACTCACCCATCTTCCGAGCAGGAGCGGTTCCGTGCCGCTGTCGAAACAGATGACGACGAGGTTGTCGATGACGGCGTAATAGCCGAGGAAGAAGATAACTCCGAGCACGAAGTTGAAGGTATGGAAGAAATGCAGATATTTTCGGACGGGTTCTCCGCTCTCTTCGGCATAGAGATGTCCGATGACCGAGGTGAGCGGGGTAAAACAGAGGGCGATCGTGCCGCTCATCGCCGTTGCGATCGTGACGTAATTGGAGTACTTCCCGAGAAGGGAAACGCCGAGGAAGATGGAGATGATCACGCTGTCGGCAGTGTTGACGAGCACGCCGCCGATCTTGTGCAGGAACATCGCCTTGACGTTTTTTACGACTTCCCCTTTCGTTTCGGGGTCGATCTTCTCCTTTAAGGAGAGGATATTCCCGTACATCTTGCGGGTGACGATCTCCGCTGCCGCCCACTGCAAGAGCGCCGCGCCGATCGCGCAGAGAAGATACGCCACAAAGGAATGGGTGAGCCACAGAACAAGGATTTGCGCTCCGCAAGAAAGGAGCTGCCCCGAAGAGGTGATCGCCGTCGAGATATAGTTGTTTTTATAGGCGTTGATGAGGGAAGTCTTCGCGCTGAACAGGTAGGTGATGACGACCGCCGCAAGCGAGAGCACAAACGTGAGGGCAAAGTTGACGTCGAGTTGGGCATAGTCCTTTGCAAGGAATTTGACAAAGGGCGTCAAGATCAAGCCGCCCGCGAGGATTATGCCGCCGATGACGAGATAGAGCCGTTTGAAGAGGCGGTAGAGTGCGGCGACCTTTTTGTCATTCCCCTCCACGATGGGCTTGTACATGCAGAAGGTGATCGCTGTGCCCACGCCGAGCTCGGCGACCGCAAGAAAGCCCAAAATGCTCGTGTAGAGGGAGTTGAGCCCGTTAATGTCGTTTCCCGAAAACTGTATCAGAAAACGCCGCGTGAGAACGGTCGCTATAAGAAGCAACACGCGGAATACAACCGAAACGATAACGTTGAGCAGTCCTTTTTTCTTGTCCAAAACAGCGACCTTTTCCGTTTATCGGAGCGCGCGCCTTAATTTCCGCGCCAAGCGGAAGAGAAGGAACATGCGGCGGCGGAGCAAAAAGATCTTGATCCCGCGCTCCTCTTTCATCAAAGCGCGCAGCCGCTCATCGGCGAGAATGCGCTTCGCGAGCGGGAGATTTTTGGCGCATACGGCGTCTCCGAGCACAGCGGTATGATAGAAAACGTAATAATAGCGGAGCGCTTTTTCGGGATAGCCGAAGCGTTCCTTTGTGTCATCGAAGTAAGCGATAAGGCTTTTGCAGTCCTCGTAGTAGGAAGAGAGCTTTTCGGGAGAACTGCACATGGAGCCGCTCGTGCGGTAACGGAAGTTATAAAAACTTTCGCGGGTGAACCACAGCGAGCGCATCTGCGTAAAAAAGGGACGGGTGATGCTGTCGTCCTCGTACATGCCGATGTTCTCCATGGCGTACGGAAGGACGGCGCGCAAAAGTTCGGTGCGGAAGGCTTTCGCCCAGCGCAGGGTGGAAAATCCCGAGCGGTCTTTGCCGAGGAAAAACATCTTTTCGTCGACGAGGGCGCGCAGTTCCTCTCCTTCGATGAGCCCCTCCCGCACGTCGGCGGCGGCAAAGTCCCGCTTGCGTCCCCTCTCGTGAATTTTCGTCCAGCCGTATTGGATGAGATCGGGCTTGCATTTATCCAAAACCGTGTTCAAAAAAGGAAAAAGCCCCTCTTTGAGGCTGTCGTCCGAATCGAGAAAGACGACGTATTCTCCCTCGCAAAGGGCGACTCCCCTCTTCCACGTTTTGAACACGCCCATGTTATCATGATGATATACTCTCAAGCGGGGGTCGGAATAGCTTTGCAAAAGCGCGAGACTTCCGTCCGTCGAGCCGTCGTCGAGGGCGATGACTTCTATCTCCTCTCCTTTGTAAGAGAGCACGGAGCCGAGGCATTCCCGCAGGTATTGTTCCGTATTGTAGACGGGTATGATGACGCTGAAGCGTTTCATGAGCGTTTCTCCTTTTTTTCGGGACGGCGGCAGAGACGGAGCAGAAAGCGAAAGAGCGCGAAATACTTTCCGTGGAGCAGCCATGCCGAAAGACGTTTTTCCACGCGGTACAAAAAGGGCTGTCCGCGCAGGGTGAGTTTCAGATAGACGCGCATGCCCGCACGGGAATTATTCTCCGCGGCAAACCCGTCCAGCCATGCGCGGTGGGCAGAAAGCCGCTCTTTGTCTGCCGCGAGCGCGAAAGCGGCTTTATAATATTGATGAAAACATTCTGCGGCGGCGCATTCGGGTTCGCCCGCCGCAAGCAGCCGCTCCTTGCATGCCGCGCAGAGCAGTTTGCACTGTTCGGGGTAGTCCTCGCGGTAATATTTTTCCGCAAAGTCGGTCACGGTGTAGCGGTAGAGAAAGCCATCGAGGAGCATGGTGCGCGGGCGGCGGGCAAAGCAATCCATGAAGTAGATCACGTCCTCGCCGAAGCGCAGCCTTTCGTCAAAGCGGAGATCGCCGAACGCCGAAGCGCGGTACAACGCGCTCCAGATCCCCCCTTCCATGGAATCGTTGCAAGCGTCGGAGACGTTGAGCCCCAACAGAACGTTCTGTTTATGTCTCTCCTTCGCTCTGTATCCGGTTTTCGCCCCCGACACGCGGCAGACCTTGCAAAAGACGAGATCGAGCGAATGTTCGAGAGCGGCGGAGAGCATCTTTTCGTATGCGTCGGGGAAAAGCGCGTCGTCCGAATCGACGAAGGCGAAAAATTCCCCCTCGCACAGGGCGAGCCCGCGGTTGCGTGCCGCAGAAACGCCGAGATTCTTCCCCGCAACGACGACAACGCGACCGTCCCTTTCCGCGTATCTTTTGCAGAGGGCAAGGCTCCCGTCGGTCGAACCGTCGTCCGAGAGCACGACCTGTAGGTTGCGGTAGCTCTGCGCGAGCACGCTGTCTACACAAGCGGCAAGCGTCTTTTCGGCGTTGTAGACGGGTATGACGACGCTGATCTTGGGACCCGTCATAGCGTTTTCCCCTTTCCGTACGGCAGGACCCCGCCCCAAAGGGCGGCTCCCCTCTTCCACGTTTTGAACATGCCCGTATTGTAGACGGGTATGATGACGCTGAAGCGTTTCATGAGCGTTTCTCCTTGTTCTCTTCCACGGGAGAGGTTACCTTAAAGCCCCTTTTCGATGACCTTCAAAAGAGTTTCGGCGGTGGATTGATAGCGGTATTTTCGGGCGATTTCTTCGCGCGCCCCGAAAACAGACGTCGGCTCGGCGTTCAAAAGCGCGGAAAGCTCCTCTTCCGTGCGGAAGAATTTTACGGGAAGCCCCGCATACACCTCGCGGAAGACGGGAATGTCCGAGACGATCGGCTGTGTGCCGAGGACGAGCGCTTCGAGGGGCGGAAGCCCGAATCCCTCGTACTTCGAGGGCAGAACGAGATATTGCGCCTTTGCGATCTCCCCGAAGAGCTCCCCGTCGCCGAGCTTTCCCGTGAAAACGACGTTTCGGTACTGCGTTTCGTCGAGAGAAAGCCCCGTGAGGAAATTGTCTTTTTCGCCGATGATCTTGAGCGTTTTTCCGCTTTCGCACTTTGCAAAGGCGGAGAGCAGAATTGGCAGTCCCTTGTGCGGTTTGACGTTCCCCACAAAGACGACCGTATTCTCTTTTTTTGCGGGAGCGTGCGTTTCGGCATAGTCGAACGCGCTCTCCGATACGCCGTTATAATTGAGGAAGCACTTTTTCGCGAGGTTTTTATAGTAGTGTTCGCAGCGGCTGAGGGTGAACTGCGAAACGCATGCGATCGCCGCGGACTTCTTCATGCAACGTTTTAAGAGCGTCTTTTTGATGAGCCTATCCGAAAATCCCCGCGTCGTCTCCTTTACGTCGAGAAAGGCGAGGTCGTGCATGACCGTGTAGACGGGGATTTTCACCCCGAACGGCACCAAAAAGTTGGGAATGAGGAGCGCGCCGCAGAGTTTGTTGAGTTTCCTGTCGAAAGAGCGCAGTCCCGCAAGGGAATAAGGGTCGCTCGGATCGTCTATGACCGTTGCGGGGTACTTTCCGAGCAGTTCCTTTTTCCCGATGAGGAAATATTCGTGCGCGGAAAAGTCGAGCGCGCCGAGGATCCCCTCGCACACTCTTCCGATGCCCGATCTTCCGAGGTATCTGCAATCGATCGCGATCTTCATTTTAAATGCCGATGATAAGGGCGCGGAATTTTCCGTTCAGTTTTACGGAGTGCGCCGTTATCACAAACGTGTCGCCCTGTTTTGCCTGTACCCGTTCCCCGTCGTCTAAGGAGCCGCTCCCTTCGAGCACGAGCACGGTGAGGAGCTTCGTCTCGGGAGAGAAAAAGACGGCTTCCCCCTCCGCGTTGTATTCGGAAAAGGTGAGTTTTCCCATTTCCCCGAGCATGTTGCGTATGCGGCTATGCTGTTTCTTTTGCGGAAGAAGGAGCTGGCGGTAATCGAGGGTGGCGAGCCCGTCTTCTAAATGGAGTGGGCGGGGTTTGCCGTCCTTGTCGATCCGGTCGTAGTCATAGAGGCGGTATGTAGCGTCCGAAGTCTGTTGCAGTTCGCAGATCAAACACCCCGCGCCGATGGCGTGCACGGTCCCTGCGGGGACATAGTAGATCTCCCCCTTTTTGACGGGGATTTTGTTGAGAAGCTGTTCGATCGTCTTGTGCGCGATCGCCTCGCGCACTTCTGCGCGCGTGACGTTACGGCAAAAGCCGAGGTAGAGAAAAGCGCCTTCGTCCGCGTCGAGAACGTACCAGAATTCGTTCTTGCCCGCGTCGCTCCCGTGGAATTGGGCGTATTGTTCGGTGGGGTGCACCTGGATAGACAGGTTTTCGTGCGCGTCGATGTACTTTATCATGATCGGAAGATCGTGGTGACGCGCGGCGTAATCGCCCGCCTGCTCCCATCCGACCGCGCCGAAGTATTCGCTGAGGGTCATTCCTCCGAATTCTCCGCCCGAGATCAGGCTTCTGCCGTTGGGGTGGGTAGAGAGCTCCCAACTTTCGGCGATCGTTTCGAGACCCGCCGTATCTTTGTGCAGAACGTCGCGGATCTTCGTTCCCCCCCACAGGGAGGTCTTGTATACGGGTTCGAGTTTGATCATCTTTCTTTCCGATAGACAATGCCGAGCAAGTCGTCTTTGATTTGGGAAACGGTCTCGTCCGCCTCTTGTGCGGAAGCGCCCTTTGCCCCTGCGTAGAATTTGATTTTGGGCTCCGTTCCCGAAGGGCGCACGCAGCACCAACCGTTTCCGAGTTCGAAGTACAAAACGTCGCTCTTTGGAAGGGAGAGCCGTTCTTCTCCCTGCGCGGTCTTCTTTGTGCCCGAAAGATAGTCCCGCACGGCGAGCACGGGAGAGCCCCCGAGCGAGACGGGCGGCGCGGTGCGGAGAGAACACATCATCTTTCCGATCTCCTGCGCGCCGTTCGCTCCCGTCAAAGTTGCCGAAAAGAGCGTTTCGCGGAAATAACCGTATTTGCGGTAGAGCCGCTCCATCTGTTCGGGCAACGTGAGCCCCTGTTCGGCGTACCAAGCCGCCGCTTCGGCGAGCAGGTCGACTGCCGCAACCGCGTCTTTATCCCGCGCGTAAGTGCCCGCGAGACAGCCGTAGCTCTCTTCGAAGCCGTATTCGAAGAGATAGGCTCCCCTCTCTCCGTCATAAGCCCCGCAACGAGAGCGCGCCTCTTCGAAACGCGCGATCTGTTCGCCGATGTATTTGAAGCCCGTAAGCGTTTCGATCAAAGTGAGCCCATAGGCGTTTGCAATCTCTTTTGCCATGTCCGAGGAGACGATCGTCGTGACGAGCGCGCCGTCCCGTCTCCGCGCGGGAAGAAGTCCGAGCGCCTCTCTGCGGGAAAGGAGATATTCCGCGAGCAAAAGCCCGCTCATGTTGCCCGTAAAGGAGCGGTATTCCCCCCTTTCGTCCTTGGCATAGACGCCGAGACGGTCGGCGTCGGGATCGGTCGCGAGGACGAGGTCGGCGTCCTTTTCCTTTGCAAGGCGGAGGGCGTATTCAAACGCCTTCGGCTCCTCGGGATTGGGATAGCCGAGCGTGGGAAATCTTCCGTCGGGCGCTTCCTGTTCGGGGACGACCCAAACGTTTTCAAAGCCCATTTCTTTGAGCACCCGCCTCACGGGGAGATTGCCCGTCCCGTTGAGCGGGGTATAGACGATCTTCAATTTCTTTCCCCGCTCCGTTATGGGGGAGAGGGAGAGCTTTTTGAGCGCCGCAAAATACCGATCGTCCGTCTCCTTTCCGAGATGGCACAGAAGCCCCCGCTCGATCGCTTCCCGTTCGGAAATTCTCCCGACGGAGAAATAATCCTTTACGGCGTTGACGCAGGAGATGATCTCCCCGTCGTACGGGGGGACGATCTGTCCGCCGTCCGCGAGGTAGACTTTATATCCGTTGTAGGCGGGCGGGGTGTGGCTCGCGGTGATGACGATGCCCGCGGAACAGCCGTGTTCCCGCACCGCGAAGGAGAGCTCGGGCGTCGGGCGGAGCCCTTCGAACAAATAGGCTTTGATACCGTTTGCGGCAAGAATAAGCGCCGAATCGAGCGCAAATTCGGGGGACATCATGCGGCTGTCATAGGCGATCGCGACCCCCCCGCGCATCTTCCGCGCGTTCAAAAAATCGGCAAGCCCCTGCGTGGCTCTTCCGACCGTGTAAACGTTCATGCGGTTCGTGCCCGCGCCGAGCTTTCCGCGCAAGCCGCCC
>CANRCY010000043.1 GCA_947629225.1 uncultured Clostridia bacterium
AAAAAGCGGATGCGGCAGATCGGCACGGTCGAGGTGCCCTCCGAAGTGTTTATGCAGATATTGAAGACGAATAAAGATTAGTTCACGAAAAATCTTTTGCTGCGCAAAATCTTTTCCGTGAGAGGTAAGGATCAACCATGAGAGAACAGAGTAAGTTTTTGGGTTCGATGGTGGGTGGCGCGGTCGGCGACGCTCTCGGCTATCCCATCGAGTTCATGTCGGCAGAGGAGATCGGAAGGAAGTTCGGAGCGTCGGGCGTTACGGACTATATCCTACATGACGGTATTGCCGAGATCTCCGACGATACGCAAATGTCCCTCTTTACCGCCGCAGGACTGGTGCTCGGCGTGACGCGGGGCATGACCCGCGGTTTTTTGGCTGCGCCGTTCGAATATGTTCATTATACTTATCAGGAGTGGTATCGCACACAGACGAGACCATATCCTATTCCAAAAGGGGAGAGCCGTTATTCCTGGCTTACAAACGTGAAGGAACTGTACCATCGCCGCGCGCCCGGGAATACCTGTCTCTCCGCGCTCGCACAGGGCGGTTGGGGTACGCCGGAACGCCCCATCAACGATAGTAAGGGGTGCGGCGGCATTATGCGCGTTGCGCCCGTAGGACTTCTCTATTGCGACATAAATTGTCCTATCGAGGACTCCGATCGTGCCGCGTTACGGACGGCGGCGGTCACACATGGACACCCGCTCGGTTATATTCCCGCGGCGATGCTCGCCCATATTATTCGACTTATCGTCGAGCAAGGAGAGCAAATTGAGACGGCGACGATTCACGCACTCTCTGCCGTTGAGCCATATTTCCGAGATGAGCTACAACGCGACAGACAGAGAACTCTCATTAAACGCGCTCTCACTCTCGCGGAGGCGGGTGGCGACGATTTGAAAAATATACAGACAATCGGCGCGGGTTGGGTTGCGGAGGAGACGCTCGCCATCGCCGTCTATTGCGCCGTTAAATACGAGAACGACTTTGAAAAGGGCGTTTGTGCGGCTGTGAGCCACGGCGGGGACAGCGATTCTACGGGCGCAGTTACGGGAAATATTCTCGGCGCGGCACTTGGCATAGACGCGATCCCGAAAAAATTTACGGAGTCGCTCGAACTGTGCGGGGTCATTAAGGTGATCGCGAATGACTTGTATCTATGCGGGATTATGGAGGAAGAAGCCTTTCGGGACAGCATTTGGACGAGGAAATATGTTACATTTGAATACCAACCCGGAGAAATCGTATGACCTTCGATCAAAGCGTCTATGAATACTTAAAAACGGTGCCGAAAGGGAAGGTCGTCACTTACGGCATGATCGCCCGCGCCATCGGACGACCTCGTGCAAGCAGACAGGTGGGAAACGCGCTCCATCGAAACCCCACGCCCGTCGTCGTGCCCTGCCACAGGGTCGTCAACCGCGAGGGTCGGCTCGCGCCCGCCTTTGCCTTCGGCGGCATGGACGTGCAGGCGTCTCTTCTCCGCGCCGAAGGCGTGGAAGTTTTGGACGGCTACGTCGATCTCGGCAAATATCTCTGGGAGGGAAATTGACTTTGGCGGGAATTTATCTTCACATTCCGTTTTGCAAACACAAATGCACCTATTGCGACTTTACGTCCTTTCCCGACCGTCTCGCCTTTGCCGAGGCGTATATGGCTTGCCTCTATAAAGAGATCGAACTCCGCGGCAAACAGCTCGAAAGTTACACCTTCGATACCGTCTACTTCGGCGGGGGAACTCCCTCGGTCATCGACCCGAAATATATTTACGGCGCGATGAAGCAGATCAAAAAGTGTTTTCGGCTTTCGAAAAACCCCGAGGTCACGATCGAAATGAACCCGGGCACGGTGAGCGAGCAGAAGATCGCGCTCTACAAAAAAGCGGGGATCGACCGCTTCTCCATCGGCTTGCAGACGGCGATCGACGAACAGCTCAAAGACATCGGGCGCATCCACACCGCGCGCGATTTCGTGTACACGTGCGGGCTTTTGAAGGGAGAAAATTTCTCCGCGGACGTCATGCTCGGTCTGAAAGGGCAGACGGAAGAGGACGTATTCAAGACGATCGAGCTCGCCTCCCGTTGCGGGGCGAAGCACATCTCCATGTACGCCTTGACGCCCGAAGACGGCACGCCCATTTACACCGACTATCTCAACGGCGAACTGCCCGACGGCGACGAAGTGCGGCGGCTGTACGACTACGGCTATTCCCTTTTGAAGGAGCGGGGATACCTGCGTTACGAAGTGAGCAATTTTGCCAAAAAGGGGTTCGAGAGCCGCCATAACCTCAACTATTGGCAGAGGGGAGAATACATCGGGCTCGGGATTTCGGCAAGCTCTTTCATATGCGGCAAACGCTTTACGAATACCTTCGATTTAGACGAATACATCAAGTGCTTGCTCACGGGTTTTTTGCCCGTGGTGGAGAGCGAGGACGTGGGGAAAGAGGATGCGAAGTTCGAATTTGTCATGCTCGCGCTCCGCACGGTGTACGGAATCTCTTCGCATAAATATGCAGAGGCATTCAAGAGCGATTGGAAGGAAGATTTCGCGGACGCCTACAAAAAAACGAGGCAATATCTCGAAGAAGAGGGAGATATCACCCGCATCAAAGACGAATATTTATACGTCCAAAATCAAATTTTGACCGAATACATGAACGGATAAAGCATAGATACATGGAGCCGCCGCCCGTGCTTTTGCACGGGCGGCGGCTCCATGTTATTCGTAAGGGTCAAATTTTTTCGAGTTGAAGCTGTAACTCTTCGGGCAGGGAAACTTCGGTCGTTCCGAACCGATCGAAGCGATAGCTTTCTGTTCGCTCGACTTTCAGCTCTCGCCGCGTTTCTCCCGTTGAAAAATTTCCTTCCGCCGACAAAAGAGTTTCGATTTTTTCCAATCTGCCGTCTCGCACGACGCATTCGTACTTGAATTTTTTCAAACCTTCTTTGAGAACTTCTGTGTAACCCGATTGTCCGATCATCTTTTGGGCGATTTGAAGATATTTTTCTGCAGACATGATCCCGAATCCGTTTTTTGTCTTTTCAAAGAACGAAAAATCGATCCCCGCCGTGACGAAATAGCGCACGAAATCACCGAGCGTTCGGATCTGCGCGCCCAACTCTCCCGCACTCATCTTTTCAATGTGCCAGGCGCCGCTGTCGTAGTTCGGGACGGCAGCCTCATATGCGGAAATATTGTTCGACACGCAAAAAAATAAGTTGCCGTTTCTTTCCACAACGTAGTACTCTAAGGAATAGCCGCCGAGAGAACTGTCTTGCTGTGTGACCTTTAATGCGTTTTCGGTAATCTTGTACGTTGAGGACGAGCTTGCGTTTTGCGTTGAACCGTTGTATTTTCCCTTCGTGGAAGAGAGAAATTCGATGGTGCAGTTCGCGTATTTTTCGGAGGAAAAGACGTCATCGAAATAATCTTTCGTGATCGGTTGCCCGATTTGCGTGGGCGGAACGAAATAGCGGAATTTTCCGTCTGACTCCAACAGATATATTTCATGCGTTTTTACGTTTTCCGACTCCGAAGTAAGGGCTAAGCCGCTCTTCGGCGTAGTTGCGCGATAGGAGATCGTTCCGCGTTCCGCATGGGATACTTCCTCCGGGGAGATCTCGCCGAGCGGAAGAGCGGCGATCTCTTTTTGATCGAGGTCGACGTCTTTCACATACTCCGCAAGTTCGGCTTGTGTGGACATTCCCTCGATCTCGTCTTCGAGAAAAGCCGTGAGCGCGGCATTCTCGGTTTCGAAACTTTTGTCGGACAGCTTTCCGTTGAAGGTTTCATGGGACCTTCCGCAAGCCGTTAAGCAGACGGCTCCGAACAAAGCCGCGAGAAACGTAAGAAAAATTCTTTTTTCGGGTTTCATTTTTCATCTCCTGTCAATCATTTAGTACAAGCACCTGGTACTTTTGCCCTAATTATACAGGAAACTTGTACTCTTGTCAAGAAACTTGTACTCTTGTCAAGAAACTTGTACTCTTGTCAAGGATTATGAAGCTGAAACTCGCGAAAATATAAGATTTTATCGAAAACAGGCGGGAATGACGCAAGAGGAACTTGCCGAGAAACTCAACGGAAAGAAGAGCCTCATTTCCAATTATGAAAACGGATACAGTACGCCGGATATCTATATGCTTTGCCGTCTTGCGAAAATTTTTGAGGTCACGCTTGATGAACTTGTAGAGTTTTCCGATTAGGCGCGGCATTTGAAGGCGGTTTTATGAACAAAAAAGCGGCGGCGCGGGCAATCTGCCCGCGCCGCCGCTTATGAAAATTTCAGTGCCAGAGCTTGTCCTGGTCAAACCCGAACACCTGAACGACTTCGAACAGGTCGCAATTCGCAATATCCCGCGTGGTGCAGATCGCGCCGCCGTCCGAATCGATGTCGTACCCGAAGTATTTGAACGCCTGCCATACGAGGTGGGAACAATTCGTCGTCTTCGGTTGCGTCCCCTGATCTTTGGGCGAGCCGAACAGTCCCATCAGAATGGAATAGTCGACGTCGGAGAGGTGGAGCTCGGCGTATTTCGCGATCTCGCGGCGGTCCTCGGCGGAAACGCCCTTCAAACGGAGCACCATAAAGTTCGAAGCCTCCGCGAACCAATCCGTCGAGCCTCTTCCGCTCAGATAGCCGGGACCGACGCTCTCGATCGTCACTTGCCCGTCCGCGTCCGCAATGATCGCCGCGTGCCCGTTCCGCCAGCCGAAGGTGTGGCATGAGGAAGTCAGGATCACGTCTCCCTCTTCGAGCGGGGCGATGGGGGTGTAGGGAATCAGTTTTTCCACCGCGTCCCCGATCCGATATCCCATGAGATAGTCGTGCGGGGTCGTAAAGGCGGCGGGCTCGTGCCCGATCGCATAGTCGAGGTAGAGGGCTTCCTGAAAGTCGAGAATGCGGCGGGGTCTTCCCTTGAGCGATTCGAGCCCGATCCGCGTGAGCCCCGTCTGGTGATAGAGCACGTCAATGTCCTCATCCGTCCACTCCTCTTTCAAAATGAGCTCGGAAATGTCCTCGCGCGGGCGGAGAGGAGGGATATGCGCCGAATCGTCCACTATGCTTTCGGCGATCGCAAAGAACAGAAGAACGGCAAGAAGGAGCGCCGCCAACGCGGAGAAAACGCCGAGCACGATCTTTGCGGCGAGACGCTTTCGCATAACGAGCCCTCCTTCCCGATTTTTCAATTAGTATAAGACTTTTTCGCAAAACTGTCAACTTTCTGCAAAAAATTCCTCTTTTTTTCGGGGCGGAAAATTCAGGAACGCTCGCGGCGGGCAAGGACCTGCCCCGTCTCCGCGTCGAGAAGGAGCGCCGCGATCTTGCCCTGTTCGTCGACGATCCCGACGTAATAATAGGTCTTATCGCGGCGCAGAAGGCGCACATGGAATTCTCCGCGGAACTTCCCGTCGCGCGTCATCTTGCGGATGGTCTCCCGCTCGGCTTCCACCGCCTTGGAAAGCGCCGTTTTCGGGTCCATCGTGTTCTTTGTTTTCACGCTCGTCAAGAGCAATTCGGCGGAAACGCCGTTCTTTACGACCCGTACGGAGAGCGTTTCGGACGGGAACCGTTCCGCCGTGCGGGAATAAAAATAGTCCCCCGTAACGCTTCGGAAGGACATATCTCCCCCCTTGGGAACGTCTTCGAGGAAGTAGAGCTCGTACTCCGCGCCCGTCGGCGTCTTTTCGGTGAGAACAGCTTCGAGCAGGTCGCTTTTCGGCGCGGCAATCCCGTCGCAGAGGTAGGGGTGTTCGCGCGAAACACAGGAGACGGTCAGGGTAAATTCCTCCGTTTCCGCGCAGAAAATATCCTGTTTTTCGTCCGAAATGTGGGCGGAATAGTCGTATTTTCCGCATGCGGCGAGCACGGGCGCAAGCAGTAAAAGCATAAAAAGAGAGGGAAGATATTTTTTCATGACCTATGAATATGAAAAAGAAGGGGAATTTTATGTCTTTTCGGTTGCTTTTTCCGCGGAAATATGCTAAAATAAAAAATAACTTTCAAAAGACGGTACTATCTTTCCAATGAAAAAGTTTATCTTAAAAACAGCATTTATAACGATCGGGGTGACCGCGATCTTCGCCGTATCGCTCTTCGGGATCGTCTCGTTCGTCGCTCCCGCCGCCATGATGCGGTTCTGCGAACAGCTGGGGCTCTCGGGGATCGGCAGCGAATACGCCTACGAAGAGTATCTCAAAGGGAATGACCTCGGCTATCTTGCCCACTCCTTCGAACTCGACGCGGAGAACGGCAACTACGCGCGTGCTCTCGAACGGTTCGACGAGCTCTACGGCACGGAGAGCGAACCGACGAAGCGCGAGGCGTTCGGCGAATTTTGCGAAAAGCAGAACAACGACTCTCTGCAAGCGGGGATTCCCGATTACGACTACCGCGCCTATCTTTGCGGGAGAGCGGCTTGCGTCAAATACCATTTGGCGCGCACGCCCGATTCGCAGTCGGACGCATGCGCCTTCGCCATACGGGAGACGGGCGAGGAGATCATGCCCGAGAGCCCCGTCATGGCGCTCACGATCGAGGCGGTCGACGCGGAAGACGCCGCGTTTTGCGGGATTCTCCTCGGGCAGGTGCGCGCGGAGAGCAAGTTCGAAACGGACAATATCCACTATCTCAACCTTGTGAAATTTTTGGAGGACGCTGTCGATGAGCAGTAAAATTCTCAAAGAGGGCTTGACGTTCGACGATGTACTACTCATTCCGCAGGCGTCCGACGTGTTGCCCGCACAGGTCGATCTTCGTACCGAGCTCACGGAGGACATCCGCCTGAACGTTCCCATCATCTCCGCCGCAATGGACACGGTGACGGAAAACCGCCTTGCCATCGCCATGGCGCGGGAAGGGGGAATGGGCATCATCCATAAGAACATGACGATCGAGGAACAGGCGAAAGAGGTGGACCGCGTAAAGCGCAGCGAACACGGCGTCATCACCGATCCCTTCTTCCTCGAACCGCAGAACCTCGTGCGGGACGCGGTGGCGCTCATGGAGCGCTACCGTATCAGCGGCGTGCCCATCACCGAAGGGGGCAAACTCGTCGGGATCCTCACCAACCGCGACCTGCGCTTCGAAACCGACTTCGATCAGCCCATACGCAACGTCATGACGAAGGATAACCTCGTCACTGCGCCCGTGGGCACCTCTCTCGACGCGGCGCAGAAAATTTTGGGCAAGCACCGCATCGAAAAATTGCCCATCGTGGACAAGAACGGCTTCCTCAAAGGGCTCATCACGATCAAAGACATCGAGAAGAGCATCCAATATCCCAATTCGGCGCGCGACAAAAACGGCAGGCTTCTCGTCGGTGCGGCGGTGGGCACGGCGGCGAACACAATGGAGCGCATTGCCGCCCTCGTCGAGGCGAAGGTAGACGCGATCGCCATCGACACGGCGCACGGGCATTCCGCCATGGTGCTCAAAAAAGTTTCCGAGATCAAGGCAAAATACCCGTCTCTTCCCCTCATCGCGGGCAACGTCGCGACGGCGGCGGCGACGAAGGCGCTCATCGACGCGGGCGCGGACGTCGTCAAAGTCGGAATCGGTCCCGGGTCCATTTGCACCACGCGTGTGGTGGCGGGCATCGGCGTTCCCCAGCTCACGGCAGTCATGGATTGCGCCGAAGAGGCGGAAAAGTACGGCAAACGCATCATCGCGGACGGCGGGATCAAATATTCGGGCGACATCGTAAAGGCGCTCGCGGCAGGGGGGAGCGCGGTCATGATTGGTTCTCTTCTTGCGGGCACTGCGGAGAGCCCGGGAGAGATCGAGCTCTATCAGGGCAGAAGTTTCAAAGTTTACAGGGGAATGGGTTCCCTTTCCGCCATGGAGGCGGGCAGTAAGGACCGCTATTCCCAGGAAGACGCGGCAGACGCGAAGAAGTTTGTCCCCGAGGGCGTGGAGGGGCGCGTTCCCTACCGCGGCAGCGTTTCGGAGATCGTCTATCAGCTCATGGGCGGTCTGCGTTCGGGCATGGGGTACTGTGGCAAGCACAACATCGAGGAGCTCCGCACCTCGTCCGAGTTTATCCGTATCACCAACGCGGGGCTTTTGGAGAGCCACCCGCACGACATTTCCATCAGCAAAGAAGCCCCGAATTACACCTCGCGAAGCTGATTCACGCGTTTCTTTGCGCTCTCCCCCTTGGCTCCCCCTTGAGGGGGAGCTGTCACCGTAGGTGACTGAAGGGGTGTCTTCTTTCGCTCAACATGACGTTACAATTGTCATTCCGCCCCGCGGTTCCGAATTGTCATTTCGAGTGGAGCGAAGCGGAATCGAGAAATCTCAACCATATTAAAAATAAAGCAGAGATGTTTACTTCGCCCTACGGGCTCGTGCCGCGCTCAGAGAATCAGAACGGCGCGCGGGGCAACATGACATAATACTGTCATTTAAGAATTCCTTACGGGAGTTCTTTTTCGATATAACGGAAAAACAGAGGAACGGTATGCAACATCAAAAAGTATTGGTGCTCGACTTCGGCGGGCAGTACAACCAGCTCATCGCGCGCAGGGTGCGCGACCTCGGGGTATACTGTGAGCTCCTTTCCTGCGACCTTTCGGCAGAGGAGATCGGGCGGTCCGCGCCCATCGGGATTATCTTCACGGGCGGACCCAACAGCGTTTACGATGAAAATGCGCCCCGCGTCTCCCCCGAAATCTTCGCGCTCGGCATTCCCGTGCTCGGGATCTGTTACGGCGCACAGCTCATCGCCTACACGTTGGGCGGAAAGGTCGCGCACGCCCCGTCGAGCGAATACGGCAAGCGGGAAATTTCCTTCCTCAAAGAGAGCCCTCTCTCCGAGGGGATCCCCGAAAAGAGCGTCTGCTGGATGAGCCATACCGACCTTGTGCAAGAAGTCCCCGCGGGGTTTGAAGTGCTCGCTTCCACCGAGAGCTGTCCCGTCGCCCTGTTCGGGAGCGCGGAAAGGAATCTCTACGGCGTGCAGTTCCACCCCGAAGTCGTTCATTCGGAGTACGGCAACAAACTGCTCGAAAATTTCCTCTACCGCGTCTGCGGCGCGAAAGGGGATTGGACGATGAAAAATTTCGTCGCCGAACAGGTCGCCCGCCTCAAAGAAAAGATCGGGAACAAGCGGGTGCTCTGCGCCATGTCGGGCGGGGTAGATTCCGCCGTCGCCGCCACCCTCGTTCACCGCGCGGTGGGGGAGAACCTCACCTGCGTCTTCGTCGACCACGGTCTGCTCCGCAAAAACGAGCCCGAAGAAGTCATGCGCGTCTTCAAAGAGGAGCTCGGCATGCGCCTCATCAAGGCGGACGCGGGGGAACGCTTCCTCGCCGCGCTCAAAGGGGTGACCGACCCCGAGCGCAAACGTCGGATCATCGGCGAGCTCTTCATCTGCGTGTTCGAGGAAGAGGCAAAAAAGATCGGAAAAGTCGATTTTTTGGTGCAGGGAACGATCTATCCCGACGTGATCGAGAGCGGCAAGGGCAAGAGCGCCGTCATCAAGAGCCACCACAACGTGGGCGGGCTTCCCGACGTCGTGGACTTTCAAGAGATCGTCGAACCGCTCAGAGACCTGTTCAAAGACGAAGTCAGGCGGGTCGGCACGGAGCTTGGGCTTGCGGACGAGATCGTCTGGCGGCAGCCCTGCCCGGGACCCGCGCTCGCAATCCGCATCATGGGGGAAGTCACGCGGGAGAAACTCGAGATCGTGCGGGACGCCGACGCGATTTTCCGCGAGGAGATCGCGCGGGCGGGGCTTGCGCGGGATGTCTGGCAGTATTTCGCCGTCCTCACCGACAGCAAAACGGTGGGGGTGCAGGGCGATTTCCGCACCTACGAGAATGTGATCGCTCTTCGCGCCGTCACGAGCGTGGACGCCATGACCGCCGATTGGGCGCGCATTCCCTTCGAGGTATTGGAGCGCGTCTCCACCCGCATCACAAACGAAGTCAAGCACGCCAACCGCGTGGTGTATGATATTACCTCAAAACCCCCCGCAACGATCGAATGGGAATAAGGGTTTCGAACGATTCTTTGCTCGTTCCACGCCCCTCGGCTCCCCCTTGAGGGGGAGCTCCGCCAAAGGCGGTGAGGGGGTGTCACTTCGAAAAGAAT
>CANRCY010000044.1 GCA_947629225.1 uncultured Clostridia bacterium
CCTTGTCGCCGAGTTCGCCCGCCGCCTTCTTGATGGAGCGTTCGATGTTGTCGTTGGGCATGTTCGCCGCCTTCGCTTTGGCGATGACGTCCGCGAGCTTGCTGTTGGTGGCGGGATTGGGATTGCCCTTTGCGGCGACCGCGAGCTCTCTGCCGATCTTGGTGAAGATCTTGCCTCTTGCGGCGTCCGCCTTGCCCTTCTTTGCCTGTATGTTATGCCATTTGCTATGACCGCTCATATTCCTTTCTCCTTGTTCTTTTTCAAAAAATACATCAAAACGCCCGCCGAGACAGCCGCATTCAAGCTCTCGGTGTGTTCCCCCATCGGAATGCGCACCGCTTTGCTTGCCGCCCTCCGCACCTCTTCCGAAAGCCCGTTGCCCTCGTTGCCGATGCACAGGCAGAACAGATCGGGCGGGGAATATCCGAACACGTCCTCGCCGTCCATGTCCGCCGCAAGGAGCGGAACGCCCTGCAATGCCGCGAGGATCTCTTCCCGCCCGCCCTGCATGAGCTTGGCGAAAAACACGCCCGACATGCTTGCCCGCACGCTCTTGGGCGAATACGGGTCGGCGCAGTCGGCAAGGTACAATTCCCCGTAGCCCGCCGCGACTGCCGTTCGTACGATCGCCCCCACATTCGCTGGGTCGGAAACGCCGTCGAGCAAAAGACAGCTCCTTTCGGGCGCGGCAAGCGGGAAGGACGGGATTTTGACTTCCGCGGCGACGCCCTGCGGGGTCTTTTCGTCGCAGACTGCCCCGAACGCGTCCTTTCCGAGGGTGACGGTAGGGAGAGAATAGGTCTCTCCCCCATAGTCCTCCCGCACCGCGAGACGGACGATCTCCATGCCGCTTTGCAGACACTCGCGGAGCATCTTCTCCCCCTCGACGAGGAAGGTCCCGCGCGCCTTTCTCCCCTTTTTCTCTTTGAGGGAAGAAAGCTCTTTTACGACGGGATTTTGTTTTGACAGAATGACCATTCTTTGCAAAAAAAGCCTTTTTACAAAGGCTTTTTATCGCTTACAGCGCGGCTTTCGCCTTCTCGCAGATCGCGGCGAACCCTTCGGCGTCCGAGATCGCAAGATCGGAAAGCACCTTGCGGTTGAGTTCGATCCCCGCTAACGACAAACCGTGGGTAAGTCGGGAATAGGAGAGCCCGTTCATTCTCGCGGCGGCGTTGATACGTGCGATCCAGAGGGAACGCATATCGCGCTTTCTCAGCTTTCTGCCGACGTAGGCATAGCGCAGAGACTTCATCACCGCTTGGCGGGCGATGCGGTAGTTCTTGCTCTTGCAGCCGAAATAGCCCTTTGCAAGCCTGAAAATCTTTCTTCTCTTCTTTACGGCGTTTACGCCTCTTTTAATTCTCATAGTCTTTAACCTCCCTTAATCCTTATAGGGGATCATTCTCTTGACCGTGTCGGCTTGCGTCGGGGAGACGAGGACGACCTGGCGAAGGCTTCTCTTTCTCTTTCTGTTCTTGGTTTCCGCCTTATGGTTCTTGCCGCCGTGAGGTCTGTTGACCTTTCCGGTGCCTGTGAGCCAAAAGCGCTTTTTCGAACCGCTGTGCGATTTCTGTTTCGGCATACCTTTATCCTCCAAATTATGTTACTGAATTTATTTCTTCCGCCGCGCAGAGCGCATTTGCGGAATTTAAGCCTGTTTTTTGGGCGCGAGGATCATGATGATGTTGCGCCCTTCCATATTCATCGGCTTTTCGACGACGGCGATCTCTTGCAGACCGTTGCAGAAGTTGTTCATCACGTCTTTCGCGAGGTTTGCGTGCGCCATCTGTCTGCCGCGGAGACGGATAGAGACCTTTACTTTGTTCCCCGCCGTGAGGAACTTGGTCGCCGCCTTTGCCTTTACGGCAAGGTCGCCCACGTCGATCGTCATGGAGAGCTGGACTTCTTTGAGCTCGACGATCTTCTGGTTGCGCCTGTTCTCTTTCTCTCTCTTCGCCTGTTCGAACTTGAATTTGCCGTAGTCCATGATCTTGCACACGGGCGGCACGGCGTTGGGCGAAATTTTCACGAGGTCGAGGTCTGCCTCTTCGGCAAGGCGCAACGCCTCGCGCGGGCTCATCACCCCGAGCATCTCTCCGCTCTGCGAAATGACCCTGATCTCGCGGTCGCGGATCTCTCCGTTCATCTGCGTTTGATTTTTAGCTGCCATATTCCTCTCAAACAGATAAAATTTAGGGGTCACTGCCAAGCGTGACCCCGAAGTTTCCGAAAAAACCGCGCAAAAATGCGCTTTTGTTTCCGTTTCCTATCGACCCGTAGAGCTTATGCTTTGCGGAGAGAAGGTTCGCTTCTGCTTTGACCATGGACTATGTTACCATTTTTTATGGAACTTGTCAACTGTTTTTCAGCCCTTTTTTATGACATCTGCGGGGTCATAGCGGGAAATTTTTCCGAGCGGAGCCGCCGTTCCCGCAAAGATCGCGCCGAAGCTCCCGAGCAGAAGCACGAGGAAGGTGAGCGGCGTATAGCCGAACATCACAAGCCCGATCAGCTCTTCCGCCGCGGCGAAGATCGAATTGAGGACGGAAAGCAGTACAAGGGTGATCGCCAAACCGAGGACCATGGTGACGGCTGAAAGGATGAATGCCTGTGCGAAGTAAATTTTGGCGACGTCCCCCGCCCGCGCGCCGAGCGCCCGCAGAATGCCGATCTCCTTTCTCTGCGCGAGGATGTTGTAGGAGATGAGACTGATGACGATGAGCATGGTGATGAGGAACATGCCCGCGCCGACGGCGAGGAAGGCAAAGCCGATATTCTTTTGATAGGGTTCGGCAGAGTAGATGAAATGGGGATACTCTCCGAATTCGGCGGCGATCGCGTGGTCGTAGCGGAGCGCCCTCAAAGTGCGGTAGAGCCGCATTTCCCCCGCGTTTTGGGTAAAGAGGACGACCTTATACGGACGGAGCGAGACGGCGGCGGCGTCCCGCAGATCCTCGTCGCTGCAATAGAATGTGTTTACGACTTTCTCCTCGGGGTTCGGGGGGAGTTCGTCCGACGACGACATCCGCACGCCGACGATCCGATAGTCCCCGTCGAGGAGCGTTCTCTCTCCTCTTGTGACAAAGAGATGAACGATGTTTCCGATATGCTTGGGCTGCCTTATCACCCGATCGTCTTCGATCGTCGTGCCAATGCTCAACCCGTCGTCGGGGAAGAGAAGGTTATACGCCTTCTCGCTGAGAATGACCTCTCCCTTTTTGAGGGCGATCGTTGAGGGGGCGGGTAAAACGTCCATTCCTTCGAAGAGAATTTGGTCGTAGTACATAAAGCTGTCCGTACGATAGAGCGAAATCCCGTCCCAGTGCAAGCGATCGTTGAGCACGACCGTGTGCGGATCGTTTTCATTGTCGATAAAATAGCAGGCTTCTGCGTTGCGGTTGGCAAATTCCCGCGTGGCAAAGACGCCCGAGGTGATGAATTTATCCAAAAAACCGAAGCGAAGCTCATAGAGCTGTTCGTTTTTGTAAGCGCCCTTTGTTCCCCCGAAACGTTCTTGATATTGCTCCCATGTGTAATGGGTGAAGCGTCCGTCCACCTTGCCGTAGTAGGGCTCGTAGCCCGTTCGGACTACTCCCGCGACCTTGTACAGATCGTGATACACCGCGCCTTCGGAATAGCTTTTGCTCTTCTCGACGATCGTCTTGCCGACGATCGAAGTATAATCGTATGTCTCATTGCTCAACGGAACAAGTTCCTCCCCTTCCCGCACAAAATGGGTGAGCTCAATGCCCGAATAGGGCTGTAAAGCGTCGTAAGTATTGCGAAACAGGAGTTCGAGTTCGAGATCGGCGAGATACACCGCGTCGTCCGTGAGTTCCATGGCGCCGTCATAGAGGGAAAAACCGATCTCTTCGAGTTGTCTGCGGCTTTCGATGACCGTGACGTCGTAGGCGCTCGTCATATCGTCGTACTGTTCGAGATAGGTAATTTTATCGATCGCGTCTCGGAAATCTTCGTCGCGGAAGGTGTCGAAGCCCCCGATGTGCGAGCCGAAGTCTTCGGCGGAATCGGAATCCCGTTGCAAGAGCTTAATGGACGCGACGTCATTTTGGACGATGCTCTTCGAGATCGCCCGCTCCGCGTTGAAAGAGACGAGGGTCTGCGCAAAGACGAGCACCGCGATGGAGAGCGTTGCGACGAGGAAGGTCATGGCGCTCTTGAACTTCTTTCTGCCGAAGTTGCGCCAACCCATGCGGAAAGCAAGGAACGCGGGGAGATGGGATTTCACGCCGCGCTCCCCTCTTTGCGTCTCTTCCTCTCTCTTCTCCGCGCTGTCCGAGACGACGAGACCGTCTTTGAGCTCGATGATGCGGTCGGCGTACCGCTCGGCAAACTCCCTGTCGTGCGTGACGACCACGACGAGCTTTTCCTTCGAGAGTTCTTTGAGGATATCGAAGATCTCCTCGCCCGTCTCGCTGTCGAGGTTGCCCGTCGGCTCGTCGGCGAGGATCATTTCGGAGTCCTTCACGATCGCCCGCGCGATGGCGACGCGCTGTTTTTCCCCGCCCGAAAGTTCGTAGGGATAGCGCGTCTCATACCCTTTGAGCCCCACTTTTTCGAGCGCCTGCGCCACCTTCTCGTCGGTATTTTTGACGCTTTGAAGTTGAAGGGCGAGCGCGACGTTCCGTCCCACCGTCTCCTCTTCGAGCAGGGCGAAGTCCTGAAAGACGAACCCCGAAAAGCGGTTTCTGTAATCGTCGATCTCCTTTCCCTGCGGAACGGAGCCGAACACTTCGACGGTCCCGCCCGTGGGCGTGTCCAAAAGCCCGATGATGTTGAGAAGCGTCGTCTTGCCGCTCCCGCTCCTGCCGAGCAAAAAGACTGCCCCGCGGGAGGGAAGGGTGAGATCGACGCCTTTGAGCGCGTCGAACGGACGCCCCTTCTTAGTGCGATAGGTCTTGGTGACGTTCTTTAATTCGATCATAGTCGCCTCACACGGTCAGATTCACAATGATAACGGTTGAAGAGGGCAAATTTACTCAAAACATTTCGGGTTTATCGGCTTTCCGAAAAGGAAATGCTCCCTCTTTGCGAAGGAGCATTTTTTGTCAAAAAATGACTTTTTCGTCGTTTTCCTTTTTGCAGAGGGCAAAGAAGTCCTCTTTCTTCATGGAGCCGACGTCCCCTTGACTGCGTTTCCGCACGGAGACGGTGCCCTCTTCCACTTCCTTGTCTCCCACGACGAGCTTATAGGGCACTTTTTCGTTCTCTGCGTCGAGGATTTTTCTGCCGATCTTCTCGTTGCGGAAGTCGGCTTCGGCGCGGAGCCCGAGGCAGTTCAGCTCCTCCGTGAGCGATTTCGCATAGTCCGCCGCTCTGTCCGTAATGGGGAGCACTTTCACCTGCACGGGAGCGAACCACAGCGGGAATGCGCCCGCGTACTTTTCAATGAGGAATGCGAGCGTGCGCTCGTAGCACCCGATGGACGAGCGGTGGATGACGTAAGGGGTCTGTTTGCTGCCGTCTGCGTCGACATATTCCATGCCGAAGGAATGCCCCGCCGCAAAGTCGATCTGGATGGTGATGAGGGTGTCTTCCTTGCCGAAGACGTTTTTGATCTGCACGTCGAGTTTGGGACCGTAAAAGGCGGCTTCGTCGAGCGCTTCCACATAGTCGAGCCCGAGATCGTCGAGAATGACTTTCATCATCGCCTCGGTCTTATCCCACGCCTCGTCGTCGTCGATGTACTTGTCCGAGCCCTTTTTACGCCTCGAAAAGCGGAAAGAGACGTCCCCGCGCATGCCGAGACAGTCGAGGATATAATAGGAAAGGTCGAGGCAGCGTTTGAACTCCTCCTCCACCTGCTCCTTCGTGCAGATGATGTGCCCGTCGGAGAGGGTGAACTGCCGCACGCGGATGAGCCCGTGCATCTCGCCCGACGCCTCTTTGCGGAACTCCGTCGCCGTCTCCGAATAGCGGCAGGGAAGGTCGCGGTAAGATTTTAAGCCGTTCTTATAAATTTGGTATTGGAAGGGGCAGGTCATCGGGCGGAGCGCCATGATCTCGTCCCCCTCTTTCACGGGGTTGCCGTTCTCGTCGATGTCGCCCAAGATGAACATCTTGTCGCGGTAATGCGCCCAGTGCCCCGAAATCTTATAGAGGTCGCTCTTTGCCATGTTGGGCGTTTTGGTGATCATAAAGCCGCGCTTCGCCTCTTCGTCCTCGACAAAGCGGCTGAGGATTTGCAACATCTTCGCGCCCTTCGGCATGAGGATGGGAAGCCCCTGCCCCACGACTTCGCTCGTCATGAAGATTCCGAGGTCTCTGCCGAGCTTGTTATGGTCGCGCTTCTTTGCCTCTTCGAGCTGTTGCAAATAGGCGTCGATCTCCTCTTTTTTGGAGAAAGCCGTGCCATAGATGCGGGTGAGCATCTTCTTTTTCTCGTCCCCGCGCCAATATGCGCCCGTGATGGAGAGGAGCTTGAACGCCTTGATCTTGCCCGTGGAAGGAAGGTGCGGACCCTTGCAAAGGTCGGTGAAATCGCCCTGTTTATAGAAGGAAATGGTCTCTCCCTCGGGGAGGTCCTGAATGAGCTCGACCTTGTAATTTTCGTGATATTTGCTCATGAGGGCGATCGCCTCTCCGCGCGGCAAAGTGAACCGCTCGATGGGAAGATTGCTCTTGATGATGTTCCTCATTTCCGCCTCGATCTTGGGGAAATCTTCCATCGTGATCGGGGTCTTGAAGTCGATGTCGTAATAAAACCCGTTGTCGATGACGGGACCGATCGCGAGCTTCGAGGTGGGATAGATGGTCTTGATCGCCTGTGCGAGCACATGGGCGCAGGTATGGCGGTACACCCTGAGCCCCTCTTGCTCTTTTAAGGTGACGATCTCGAGCGCGTCGCCCTCGCGGAGCGGCGTGGAGAGATCGACGAGTTCGCCGTTGACTTTTGCCGCAACGGCGTTCCTTGCAAGTCCTTCCGAGATCGCCTTGGCGGCTTCCATACAATCTGCGCCGTCCGCAACTTCGAGAAGATCGCCGTTTTTCAGTGAAATTTTCATATTTTACGCTCCTTTGCCACAGTTATGTCACGCATAGTACTATGCTAATTGCCAAAAAAACAAAAACGCCTTAAATATCTGTACGAAAACAGACATTTAAGGACGCAAAAACGATTTGCGCGGTTCCACCTTAATTGCCGAGGGAACTCCCCCCTAAGCCGCTCATTTTTGAATTGTTTTCCAAGGAAAGCGGTTTCGCATTCCCGTGCCGCCGAGGACCTTCCAGCCGTGGGTCCCCTCTCTGAAAACGGTTGCGGGCGCTACTTGTCTTTCATTGCCTATTATAGCCGCTCCGCTCCCCTTTGTCAAGAAAATACCGTGCGCTCGGCATAATATTTTTGCAAAAAAACTTCGGTCGAGGCTTCCACCTTGCCGAGGCAGTAAACAAACCCCGCGTCGGAGAGCATGATCTCCGTTTCGAGGTCCTCCGTGCCCGTGAGGCGGCTCCGTCTCAGCGGCATAAAATTTTCGCCGAACACGGCGTTCCCCTTTACATAAATTTTTTTCTTGCTCTCTCCTACGAGGAAGTCGCAAAAATGCTTCAAGTCGGACGAGGTAAACCCTTGCGGGATGTAATCGACGATCCTCGCCCATTTTTCACGCAATGCGCCGAGGCGGAAACTGTAAAACCCGTCGATGCTGTACTGCCCCGCGTCCTCGAGCTTTTTGCAGATGAAGGAGCAGTCCCCTTCGAGGTCGGCGGCGATGAGCGCGGCGGCGAGAAAACGCTTTTCTCTTGCGGGCAGGCAGACGTGCAGGCGTTCTCCGAGGAAGGCATATTTGTAGCCGACGTCGACGATCTCCGCGATCTTTCCGTTGAGGTATTCGCGGAGCTCCTTTTCGGCGCGTTCCACCGTGATCCCGAGTACTGCCCGTTCGTCGCCGAGGAAGAGCTCCTCTCTGCCCCCGATCCGCCGCAGGGGCGCGGACAGCGCATTATATAAATAGGTAATATAGGAACTCTTTTCGAATTGTTCCGACACGGTGATTTCAGCCACAACCTTATTGTATGCGAAGCGCGAAGATTTATTTACCCTTCTTTTTTTCGCCCAAAACGCGCTATTTTGCGTAGAATTCCCCGCAAAAGCGCATACTTGGGATTGTCCACGGGGCGCGCCGTCCGCCCCCTATCGGGCTATCGATCAACCGGACAGAGGCGGCGTGTTTTCATAGGACGGAAGCGAAAGCGGGTTTCCCTTTCGCTTTCCTTATATTTTGGGGCGATTTTGCGAATTTTCCGCAACAAAGTGTATTCGCTTGACATTTCCGCGCCTTCATAGTAAAATCGTGGTAAAGATCGAATTTTTTTCAGAGGTTTGTTTTTTATGAATTTGAAGGAAGTTGAACGCAAGTGGCAGACGAAATGGGAAAAAGCCAAGTTCAACAATTACGACGAAAAGAGCGATTTGCCGAAGAAGTACATTTTGGAAATGTTCTCTTATCCCTCGGGTGCGAAGCTCCACATCGGGCATTGGTATAACTACGGACCTGCCGATTCGTACGCCCGCTTTAAGCGTATGCAGGGCTACAACGTCTTCCAGCCGATGGGATTCGACGCATTCGGGCTCCCCGCCGAGAATTACGCCATCAAAACGGGCGTTCATCCGAAGGATTCGACGGAGAAGAACATCGCCACCATGGAAGGTCAGCTTCGCGCAATGGGCGCAATGTTCGATTGGTCCGCCGAGATCAAGACCTGCGAGCCCGATTATTACAAGTGGACGCAGTGGATGTTCCTCCAACTCTATAAAAAAGGGCTTGCCTACCGCAAGGAAGCGCCCGTCAACTGGTGCCCTTCCTGCGCCACGGTGCTCGCCAACGAGCAGGTGGTAAACGGCGCGTGCGAGCGGTGCGGGACCACCGTCGTCCGCAAGGATTTGACGCAGTGGTTTTTCAAGATCACCGAATATGCCGAAGAGCTTTTAACGGGGCTCGAAGGGCTGGATTGGCCCGAAAAGACCAAACTCATGCAAAAAAATTGGATCGGGAAGTCGACGGGCTGCGAAATCGAGTTCGACTGCGACACGGGAGATAAGATCCGCGTGTTCACCACCCGTTGCGACACGGTCTTCGGCGTCTCTTACGTCGTTCTTGCGCCCGAACATCCCCTTGCGCGCAAGCTCACGACGCCCGACAGGATTGCCGCCGTGGAAGAATACATCGCCGAGACCGCGAAGGTCAACGAGATCGACCGCCTCTCCACCGCGCGCGAAAAGACGGGGGTCTTCACGGGCGCATACTGCACCAACCCCGTAAACGGGAAGAAAGTCCCCATCTACCTCGCCGATTATGTGCTCAATTCTTACGGGACGGGCGCGGTCATGGCAGTCCCCGCGCACGACGAGCGCGATTATGCCTTCGCCGTCAAGTACGGTCTGCCCATTGTGAAAGTGATCGAGAACACGCAGGGAGAGACCGTCCTTCCCTTCACGGAGGACGGCATTATGGTCGGTTCGCTCAACTTCGACGGACTGTACGGCGAAGAGGCGCGCGACGAGGTCGCAAATCACATCGCGAAGATCGGCAAGGGCGGCAAAAAGGTCAATTACCGTCTGCGCGATTGGCTCGTCTCCCGCCAGCGCTATTGGGGCGCTCCCATTCCCATTGTCTATTGCCCCATCTGCGGAACGGTCCCCGTGCCCGAGAAAGAACTCCCCGTGGAGCTCCCCTATGACGTGGAATTCCGCCCCGACGGGAAATCCCCCCTCGCAAAACACGAAAAGTTTATGCATACGGTCTGCCCGCAGTGCGGCGGAGAGGCGACGCGCGAAGCGGATACGCTCGATACGTTCGTCTGTTCGAGCTGGTACTTCTTGCGCTATGCCGACTCGGATAACAGCAAAGAGCCCTTCGATCGGGACAGGGTGAATTCCCTGCTCCCCGTCGATACTTACGTCGGCGGCGCGGAACATGCCTGCATGCACCTCCTCTACGCCCGTTTCTTCACCAAAGCGCTCCGTGATATGGGCTATCTCGACTTCGACGAGCCCTTCCT